>QOAV01000074.1 GCA_003972845.1 Gammaproteobacteria bacterium | reverse complement strand
AGTGGCTGCGGCTGTGCGGGGTCACAGAACCGCTGGCCAAGGTCGCCTTCTACATTACTCTGGTGTTGATTGCGGCTGTCGTTATTGTTTATCCGCAACTGGCGCCGTGGTTCCTTTCGTTTATTGTTCTTTACTGGTTGGTACTGGCCTATCGCACCTTGTTGTACTGGCGAGCAGACCGCCCGGTCTGGCCACTGGGCAAACTGGTTACCGGCCTGTTGATCCTGTCCGGCGGCTGGGTGGCCGCAGTGTGGCACAAAGTATTACTGGACGGAGCGCCTTATCTGCTGGTGAGTCTGCTGCTGATCATCTGGGCGGCTGACACCGGCGCCTATTTCGCCGGCAAGCGGTTCGGCAAGCACAAGCTGTCGCCGCGCATCAGCCCCGGCAAGACGGTTGAAGGCATGCTCGGCGGCATACTGGGCGCTTTGCTGGTTTCTGTCGTCACCGGGGTTTTCTGGCTGCATCTCGGCGGGTTCAAGCTGTTCGCGTGGCTGTGTCTGGTGGCTCTGGTGGTCGTGTTTTCCGTCATCGGTGATCTGGTGGAAAGCACAGCAAAACGGGAAGCCGGCATGAAAGACAGCGGTAATCTGCTGCCGGGACATGGCGGCATGCTGGATCGTATTGACAGCCTGACGGCCGCCGCGCCCATGCTGGCGGTGGGCTGGATGACTCTGTCGGTATTATGGAAGCTCTGAATCAATCATGAAAACCCCAAGCTGGTTAAAAGCGCACCGATTAGCCGGACAGATTGAAACACTTGTTCCGGCGCTTGATTCTTACCCTGATTTGTTCAGGTTTTCCCTGACGTGAACAGGCAGAACCTCGCCATACTTGGATCTACCGGCACTATCGGCGTGAACACGCTGGATGTTGTTGCCCGTCACCGGGAGCTCTACAACGTCGTCGGTCTCTCCGGATTTACCCAGATGGATCGTTTGCTGGAACAGATCCGCCTCTTTCAGCCCGACATGGTGGCGGTCAAAAGCCAAAGCGAAGCCGATCTGCTTGGCTCCATGATGAAGCCGGGGGAGAAACACCCGCGTTTGCTCATCGGCGCTGAAGGACTGGATCAGCTGGTGACTGGCGAACAGGTGGACATGGTGATGGCGGGCATAGTCGGCGCAGCCGGGCTGTTGCCCACTCTGGCGGCGGTGCAGGCCGGTAAAAAGGTACTGGTGGCGAACAAGGAGCCGCTGGTGATGATGGGCCGGGAATTCATGCGTTCGGCGCAGGAATCCGGTGCGGTTATTTTACCCATCGACAGCGAACACAACGCCATATTCCAGAGTCTGCCGCAGGCCGGCGCGGACGCCAGCGGCGTTCCGGCCTGTCTGGAAGGCGTAAAGCGATTACTGCTGACCGGCTCCGGTGGACCCTTTCGCGACCGGGCCGTCGAGGACATGGGCGGCATTACGCCCGAGCAGGCAGTGGCGCACCCAAACTGGGTCATGGGACGCAAGATTTCGGTGGACTCAGCGACGATGATGAACAAGGGGCTGGAGCTGATCGAAGCCTGCAGCCTGTTCGATGTGCGACCGGACCAGATCGATATCGTTGTGCATCCGCAAAGCATTATTCATTCCATGGTGGAATACACCGACGGCTCGGTCATTGCCCAGCTTGGCATGCCGGATATGCGCACGCCCATCGCCCACGCCCTGGCCTGGCCGCAACGACTTGAGTCCGGCGTCGAACGTCTCGATTTCTTCCGTATGAATCAATTGAACTTTGAGCCGCCGGATCCGGTCAAATTTCCGTGTTTGCGACTGGCCAGAACAGCCGCAGAGCAAGGCGGTTTGCTGCCCGCGGTGCTGAACGCGGCCAACGAAGAGGCGGTAAGCGCTTTTCTGGACAGGCGACTGGCGTTCACCGGCATTGCCGAGATTGTCGAGCGCGTAATGGACAGCGTGCCGTTGACGGCTGGCGTGGATCTTGAAGCCGTGCTACAAACGGATCAGCTGGCCCGGACCCGGGCCGGTGAACTGATTGAAAAAATGGGCGTTCACTGAGTCTTTTTATGAGTTTTCTGTACAGTATTACCGCTTTCATTGTCGCCATTGGCATCCTGGTGACAATCCATGAGTTTGGCCACTATTGGGTGGCGAAAAAGCTGGGCGTGAAAGTGCTGAAGTTTTCCATCGGTTTTGGCAAGCCGCTGTGGAGTACCCGGCGCGGCCCGGATCAGACTGAATACATCCTTGCCGCCATTCCTCTGGGCGGTTATGTCAAAATGCTGGGCGAAAGCGAATCAGACGCCGACGAGCTTTCTGCGCAGGAAAAAGCCCGCTCTTTCAGTCACAAGCCGGTGTGGGCCAGGGCGCTGATCGCTTCTGCCGGCCCGGCGGCCAACTTTCTTCTGGCCATCGTGTTGTACTGGTTCACTTACATGGCGGGTGTGCCTGATGTCAAACCTGTGGTGGATTTCGTGCAGCCGGATTCGATCGCGGCTGCGGCCGGTTTCCGCGCCGGTGACCGGCTGCTCAGCGCAGATGGCGAAAACATGGATGGCTGGGAAGAATTCCGCCTGTATCTGTTTGACAAGGCGCTGTCCCATGAAACCGTGAAAACGGAAATTGCCGACAATGATGGTCGCACTAAAACGCTGGTGCTGGATTTCTCGCGTTTGCCTAAAACCGAACGCACGCCGGGATTTCTGGAAAAAGAGCTGGGCCTGTATGTGTGGCATCCGCAAATCAAGCCGGTCATTGGCGCCGTGGTTGAAGGCGAGCCCGCCGCCAGAGCCGGTATCAAGCCAGGTCAGACTGTTGTCAGTATAGACGGCCAGGAAGTGAACGACTGGAGCGATCTGGTGGCGCTGATCGGGCCGAAAGCAAACCAGACTGTTTCCATGCGGCTGTCCAGTGCGGACGGCACCATGGAAACGGTCGAGTTAAAGCCTGCGGAAAAAACAGTGGAAGGCAGGACGCTGGGGCGCATCGGTATTGGTCCGGCGCCGCTGGCCTTCCCTGAAGAGCTGAAAACCAGCTTGCGTTATGGGCCGCTGGAAGCAGCGGGAAAGGCGGTCAAGCAGGTCTGGCGCATGTCGGCCATGACCCTGAAGGTTCTCGGCAAGATGCTGACCCTGGAAGTGTCGCCCAAACAGATTTCCGGGCCGCTGACCATCGCCCAGTACGCTGGACAATCCGCCCAGGGCGGCATGGAGCACTTCGTGCTGTTTCTGGCGCTGATCAGCATCAGCCTTGGCGTATTGAATCTTTTGCCCATACCCATTCTGGACGGCGGACATCTGCTGTTTTATGCCATCGAGGCGATAAAGGGTGAGCCGGTTTCCGAGAAGGTAATGCTATGGGGCCAACAACTTGGTATCCTTGCGCTGGTCGGGCTGATGACGCTCGCCTTTTACAACGACATAACTCGATTAATACATTAACCTACTGCAGCGTTGTGTTTCAACGCAGCAGATGCTCAGGCACAGGATTCGCCCACATGCGGGACAAAACAGCTGCTTTACTGATCATCATCGCCAGTTTCGCGTTCTCCGCGTCCGTCGCTCAGGCTTATGAAATCAAGGACATAAAAGTGACCGGCCTGCAGCGCATATCCGCTGGCACCGTGTTCAACTACATGCCCGTCAAGGTTGGCGATGAATCGGATGATTCAGTCTCCCGCGAAATCATTGATGCCCTGTTCAAAACCGGTTTTTTCAAGGATATTTCAGTCGATCGCGATGGCGATACCCTGATTGTTCACGTTGTCGAGCGGCCATCCATCGACAGCATCACCATCGAAGGCAACAAGGAATTTGATGACGACATACTGAAGGCTGCCATGAAACAGGTGGGGCTGGTGGAGGGCAGGGTGTTCAATCGTTCGGTACTGGATCAGACCGAGCGTGAGATCAAATCACAATATTTCAGTATCGGGCGTTATTCCACGGAAATCGTTTCCACCATTACGCCGCTGGAGCGAAACCGCGTCGCCATCAAGATGGACATTACGGAAGGCGACCGCGCCCGCATCAAGCAGATCAATATCGTTGGCAACAAGTCCTTCAAGGAAAAAAAGCTGCTGAAGGAATTCAAGCTGCGACCCAAATCAGCCTTCCGCTTTCTGGGTAAGGCGGACCGCTACTCCAAGCAGCAGCTGGCGGCTGACCTCGAGAGTCTGCGCAGCTTTTACCAGGACCAGGGTTTCCTGGAATTCAGCATAGACTCCACCCAGGTCAGTATTACCCCCGGCAAACAGGATATCTATATCACGGTAAATATTACCGAGGGCGACAAATACACCGTTTCCGGTTACAAGCTGTCCGGTCATACCGTCATTCCGCAGGAAGAATTACTGGCCCTGGTCACCATCAAGCCAGGCCAGGCGTTTTCCCGTCGTCAGGTGGCGGACAGCACCAAGGCCATTTCCGACAAGCTGGCTGACGAAGGTTTTGCCTTTGCCAATGTCAATGCGGTGCCCGAGATCGACGAATCCGGCAAGACCGTAAGCTTTACTTTTTTTATTGATCCGGGCAAGCGCGTCTATGTGCGGCGCGTCAACATCTCCGGCAATTTTGTCACCCGTGATGAAGTGATCCGGCGCGAAATGCGGCAACTGGAAGGCGGCTGGTTTTCGGCAGACAAGATCAAGACATCCCGCCTGCGCCTGAAACGGCTTGGTTTTTTCGATGATGTCAATATCGAAACCCCGCAAGTGCCCGGCAGTCCTGACCAGGTCGATGTCAATGTCTCGGTGAAAGAGCGCTCTACCGGCACATTCTCTTTCGGTGTGGGTTATTCCAACAATGATGGCGCCTTGTTCAACGCCTCGATTTCCTATCGCAATCTGTTCGGCACCGGCAAGGATCTGGCGGTAAGCTACGACAATTCCAAAGTCAATCAGGTGGCCAGCATTCGCTATACGGATCCGTATTACACGGTTGACGGCGTCAGTCGAGGTTTTTATTTCAGCCAGCGCCGGACGGATGCAACCCGGGCGCAGACGGCTGAGTACGTGTCCGATACCACCGGCCTGGGCGTGACCTACAAGATTCCGGTGAGCGAGTTCAACTCGATCAATCTGGGCGCCGGCTTCGAGCGTATCAAGCTGGAGTCCACCGACGAAACACCGCCCGAATTTCTGAGCTTCATTACCGATCATCCCGGCAGTGACTACTTCAAGGCGACGGTTGGCTATGTGCATGACTCGCGGGACAGTATTCTGCTGCCGACCACGGGTAATTTCCAGCGTATATCGCTGGAGACCGGCACCGGGGACATCGGCTATTACCGGACACGTTACCAGGCTGCGATTTTCCTGCCGATCACACGCAGTTTTACCTTCAAACTCGGCGGTGAGCTGGGCTATGCCGACGGCTTTGGGGATACGCCGGAGCTGCCTTTTTTCAAGAATTTCTTTGCCGGTGGCGCGTCCACTGTTCGGGGTTACAACGGCCGCTCACTGGGTCCGCGTGATACCGGGGAAACGCCGCGGCCGATCGGTGGCGACAAACGTGTCCTGGCGAACATGGAGCTGTTTTTCCCCGTACCTGGCATAGAAAAGGACAGCAAGTCCATGCGAATGGGTCTGTTTCTTGATAGCGGTATGGTCTACGGTCCGGGTGAGGACATAGACCTCAGCGCGTTGCGCTATGCTGCGGGTGTATCCTTCAACTGGTTCTCGCCAGTGGGACCCATCAGCATCAGCTATGGCGTGCCGCTCAACGAGGAAGAGGATGATGAGGTCGAAAGATTCCAGTTCACTTTGGGCGGAACCCTCCGGTAGTTTACACTTCGCTGTTTGAGGCAAGTGAGTACCCGGGGTGATTGACAATGGCAACAGGCAGTAACGGAAAATCACAATGAAAAAATATACTAGCGGAATTTGGATCATGCTTTCTCTGGCGCTTTCTCTGGTGGCGATACCGGCCAGCGCATCCGACTTCAAGATTGGCTACGTCAATGCGACGCGACTGATCAAGGAGGCGCCACAGGCGCTGGCGGCGTCCAAAAAGCTGGAAAAGGAGTTTGCGCCGCGCAAGAAAAAGCTGGATGCATCGCGCGCAAAGATCAAGAAGCTGGAAGCGGATCTGGAAAAGAATGCTCTGGTGATGAAAGAAGACGCCCGCGCCAAAAAGGAAAAGGAGCTGATCAATCTGCAAAGAGAGTGGAAGCGTGAACGGGCGGAAGTCCAGGAAGATTACAATGTGCGGCGCAATGAAGAGATAGCCAAGCTCGAGCAGGAGGTTTACAAGGCCATCGTCAAGCACGGCGAAGAAAACAAGTATGATCTGGTTGTTCGCTCTGATCTGATCCTTTACGCCAATCAGAAAAGCGATATTACCGACGCCATTCTCAAGAGGCTGGGCAAGAAATAAAGCGGATTTCGTGGGGATCTTACTAAAAGAACTTGCCGAGGCGACGGATGGTGAGCTGCTTGGCGATCCCGGGTTGGCTGTATCCGGAGCCTCGTCCCTGACAGCAGCCACCGGCGCCGACATCGTTTATATAGAAAGCCCGAAATATTTCAGCTTGCTGGCCGATTGCAAGGCCGGCGTGATTGTGTTGTCTGCAGAGATTCTGCAACGTTTACGCTCGGATGGCGTAATCGACGACCAGCAGGACCAGCGGGACATTGGCCTTCCTGGCGATGAAGTAGAAGCCGCTCTTCCAGTGGGGCGTCCACCGCCGCTTTCCCTCGGGCGCGATCCCAAACACCGGGTGCGTGCCGGTGGTGATCTCGTGGACGATGTAGTCCACGCGGTTTTGCCCAGCCACCGTGCGATCGACGGGGAGCCCCCCGAAGTACCGGAGCCACGGCGCCACCAGAAAACGAGTCCACCCGTGTTCGAGCTT
>QOAV01000171.1 GCA_003972845.1 Gammaproteobacteria bacterium | reverse complement strand
AATATCGACACCCAGCTGATCAAACAGGCTGAGCAGGTCATGTCCCCGTATGAAAAGGCTGTAAATCATCATGTTGTCCGTTGCATCGCCTTTTTTGATGGACAGGCTCGCCGCCCGGCCCAGTCTGTCCCAGCTTTCTGCAAAGGCTTCACGAACCCGATCCCTGCCCACACTTCGCGGTTGCTCCAGTACCTCGGTAATGGCGTAGCGGGCTGATAACAAAACATCAATGACTTCATCCTGAATATCCGGATCTTCAACGCCTTGCGCCAGATGATGGGCGACAAAGCCAACAAAGGCATCCATATTTCCCAGCAGAGCCAGAGCATCGTTTTTTTCGGATTCGCTCAAACTCCCGGAAGGCCCTTTCTGTCTGACTGGAAGAGCCTGTGGCCAGGCAATGCTGACACTGGTATTGACGCCATCGACTCCCGCCCGCAGCGGCCCTGCTTTCAGGGTTTTGATCGCCGTATTGAACGAGGCCAGCTTGTCGGGCGGCAAAAAACGGGACGGCAGGGAAGCAACGTGCTTCAGGCCGGGAGCAAGATCAATCGACCATGACTCGAAAACCGGAAACAAAACCTGTTTTGCATCCGACCACAAGCCCTCGACCAGAGGCGGTCGCCGCCCTGCCTCATCAAGAATCTGAGCGCTTTTCAGCTTGAATTTGAGCAACAGATCATCAGTCACGTAAGGTTGTGTGCCAAGTTCTATGTGCCCGCGCCAGCCAACTCCGTTGCAGACGCCATTTTGCAACACACCAAAAGAGCTCTTGCCGTGAGACCTGAAACCGAGCAATGCGCCTTTCTCCATGAATTGGGGATCATCCAGCACCAGATACTGACAGGGTCCGTCCCGGCGCAAAAACAGTCGCTGGCCCTGCGCAGTGAAAAAGCGCTTTTTCAGTTCATGGTCCAGGTACGAATAGGGAATATGCACCGGCAGCCGCAAACTCGTCGCCCACGCCAAATGACCCGTTTGAGCCGCCATCACACAGAAAAGGCCAAAACTGATGAATCTTGAGAGAATACTCATTTGTCTACGCCTGTATATAAAACCGGCCTTATCCTAACTTACCCGGCTCATGCAGGCTATTGGGCTTGCCGCGATTGCCACAGCCGGGCCGTTCCTGTAAAAAGTACGCTCCACATACGTGTGGCGGCACTGACCAGCAAGAGGACGACCGAAAATCGAGCCCGACACAATAAAAAGGCAGTTGTCGTTAATAGAAACAGACCAAGGAGAAGAGAATGAACAAAATCGTTATTGTTGGCGCAAGCACCGGCGGCCTGCCGGCCGCTTATGACATCAAGGCCGATCTGGAAAAAGCCGGTATCGAACACGAAGTGACCGTAGTATCCATCCACCCCGAGTTTCATTTTGTGCCATCCAATCCCTGGGTCAGCGTTGGCTGGCGAACACGTGCAGACATCAGTTTCAAACTGAAAGATCCTCTGGAGAACAAAGGCATCCGTTTTATCGCCGAGGCTGTGAAAACCATCAAGCCAGACGACAATCAGTTGGAACTGGCCAATGGCGACACTCTGGACTACGATTTTCTGGTTATCGCCACCGGCCCCAAGCTCGCTTTTGAAGAAATCGAAGGTCTCGGCCCCGATGGCCATACCCATTCCGTGTGTACGGTGGGCCATGCTGAAACCGCCTATGAAGCATGGCAGAAGTTCGTCAACGACCCTGGCCCCATTGTGGTAGGCGCGGCACAAATGGCTTCCTGCTTCGGTCCTGCCTACGAGCACGCCATGATCATGGACACCGACCTGCGCAGGCGCAAAATCCGCGACCGCGTACCCATGACTTTCGTCACCTCCGAGCCTTACATCGGCCATCTGGGTCTGGGCGGTGTAGGCAATTCCAAGGGGCTGCTGGAAGCCGAAATGCGCGACCGTCATATCAACTGGATCTGCAACGCCAGAATCACCAAAGTGGAAGAAGGCAAGATGTATGTCGAGGAGCTGGATCGCCAGGGCGAAGTTGCGGAGACGCATGAGCTGGATTTCAGCTACTCCATGATTTTACCCGCTTTCAAGGGGGTCGATGCGGTGAACGCGGTGGGAGAAGATCTGGTCAATCCGCGCGGTTTCGTGAAAGTGGATCAGTTTCAGCGTAATCCGAAGTGGCACAATATCTACTCACTGGGCGTTTGTATCGCCATTCCTCCCGTGGAAGCAACGCCAGTACCCACCGGCACACCGAAAACCGGCTATATGATTGAATCCATGGTCAGCGCCACCTCGCACAATATCGTTCACACCATCCGTGGCGAGGAGCCGGAACAGGTGCCCACCTGGAATGCTTTTTGCCTTGCTGACATGGGTGATACCGGCGCGGCATTCATCGCCTTGCCGCAAATTCCTCCGCGCAACATGACCTGGGCAAAAAAAGGAAAATGGGTACACTGGGCCAAGGTGGCGTTCGAAAAATATTTTATTTTCAACATGAAACGCGGCGCCACGGAGCCGCTGTTCCAGAAACTGGCGTTGCAGGTCATGGGATTGAACCGCCTGAAAGACAAATAGCGACCCGCTGAATTCGGCAAAGAACTGGCGCCGCAACAACCGGCGCCCGGTTTTTCACGAAGACTGATACAGTGGCTTTAGACCCGATTCAGGCGATTGTTGCTGTTTGCGTTTCTTTTGCTGTTTCCGCCATTGTTCGATCAGCGGCTTCAACGCGCGGGGCTGGTATACGCCCGAGCTGTCGTCCCGGTAGCGGTATCGTTCCAGCTTGCGCAATTCGTCGATCAGGGCGGCGTCCTGTTCAGCGTCCAGCAACGCTGTGACATGCCCGATGCTGGAAATGGAGCGACCCGGATAGCGGCTATCGAACCATCGCACCAGAGCTGTTTCGATTTCGGCAGCATTACCACCCTGCAGACTGCGCAATAAAGCCTGCCAGGTCTGTTTTTCGCTGACTTCAACATCCGGGCTTTTCTGGACGGGTCGTCCTGCGGCCCCGCGTTTCGTTCGCCACCAGATTCCCAGAGTCACCAGCCAGAGCAGCGCAAACAACAGACTCAGCCATGGCCAGAGATTCCGGCCGCGCGTTACCCCGGTTTCCGCGGAAGACGGCTGTAACGCACTTGCAGCGGCCTTGTCAGCTGGAGACACCACAGGTCGATCAGTTGCAGCCTGTGGCGTTGGTTGTGTGGTTGCCGAAGGGTTCGATTTCGCCGCCGAAGCTGGTGCCCCGCTGACCGTGATGGTCTGTTCGTCTATCTTCGTCGTGCGCATTTTGCCCGCTTGCGTATCCCACCATTGCACGGATACAGGTGGCAAATGATAAACGCCGTTTTTCTCCGGCACCAGAACGTCCCTCATTTCCCGTATGGCAATAATGCCGTCTTCCGTCACCTGTTCATTAACCACCGGTTTGTCCGGGTAATGCTTGATGCCCGCGGGCAGCGGCAGATTCAGATCCGGCAGCTGATCCACAGGCTGTCCATCCACCAGCATGCTGATGACTCGCGTCACCGGTTCTCCGGCCTTGAAATCGGGCTGAGTCGGCTCCCAGCGCTGCATCAGTTGCACATCCCTGGCCGGCAGCCATTTGTCCGGATCAACGCCCGCGGGTATGTCGGAAACCTGCAGACGCATGGATGGCGACCACACTCGCACCGGTTTGCCGCGGCCCATGAAAGCATCCATATCGATGCCGAAATCATCGAACATGCTGTATGGACTCTGGCGCCGCCGCGCGCTCGGTACGCGCCCCTGGAACTGCACCGGACTGATCACCAGATCGCCCGGTGATTGCGGAAAAACCGCATAGCGGCGCTCGTTGACCTTGTAGCGGCGGCCGTTGCGCTCGGTTTCGTAGACCCGGTCCTTGGCCAGCTTGCGTATGATGGCGTTGTCGGATTGCGGCTCTGTCAGGCTGGACGAGCCGGTGTCCATAGCCCGATACAGACGTATGGTCAGTATGCGTTGCTCATTGACCATGGCCGACGGCTTGTCCCACCGGGTCTCGATGAAGATCGAGTCGCCGCTGCCCGCCGCAGGCTTGGTGCGAGTATCACTGACCTTGATCTTGATGGGACGGGTGTGCTCGCCAGCGAGAGAGATTGATGGAATGGTCTGCTCGCCGCCAGCCCTGGGCATGAGAGTCAGATTCCACGCCGTCTCCCGGCTCATCGCGCCGTTGATGATGCTGATGTTCTGGCTTTGACTGCGATCCAGCACTTCGAAATTCTTTTCCAGCACGGAGAAATCCGGCTCCCCCGAAACCTCGCGGTCGGAGCGGACTGACAGCTGCAACGGCTCGCCTGGGCCGACGCTGGTAGTGTCCACACTGGCCGTCAGGGCCGCCAGAACGTCGCCTGATTGCGCCATAAGGCCAAGCAGCAGCAATGCTATGATTCGCTTTACCATGTTTCACCTTCCGTTGCGCCCACGCCACCGCGTTGACGATACTGATATAAGAATTTGCGCCGCATCAGACCACCGGGGTCATCGGGAATCTTGCGCAGTGTGCGCCGCGTTCGCCGGTCCATCCTGTTCGGGGGTTGTTCATCCTCTCCGGCAGAGTCTGGCTGATCTTTTTTACTGTCAGCTTTTTGCTGTTTATCCCCGCCATCCTGCTGGCCGGCGGTTTGTTCCGCATCGGGCTTTGTTTCCTCTTCGGCGTCACCAGCTTGCTGCTGTTCGCCTTGCTGTTTATCACTGCCGGTCTCGCTATTGTCCTGTTGTTTGCCCTCCTTGCCCTGCTGCTGGCTCTCCTGTCCGGCTTTTTTCTTGTCACCGGTCTGTTGATCCTGCTCCTTGCCGTCCTGTTGCTGAGACTGCTCGCCCTGCTGTGAGTCCTGTTTCTGCTCGCCGTCCTGTTGCTGGGACTGATCGCCTTTCTGCGGTTCCTGCTGCTCGCCCTTCTGCTGCTGGCTTGCGGATTGATCCTGTTTGTCCTGCTGTTGCTGCCCTTGTTGCTGCTTTTGCTGCTGCTGTTTTTTTTGTTTTTCCAGGAGCTTTTTCAGCAAATCGCGATTCTTAACCGCATCGCTGTTCTCCGGGTCCTGTTTGATCGCCTTCTCGTAGGCGTCGATGGCCTGCGGCAGTTTCCCCATGCGCGCCAGCGCATTACCGGCGTTGTACTCGGCATCCGGCGTATGCTGTTCGCGCCACAGTTTCAGGGCCTGATCATATTTACCCGCACGATAGAGGGCGGAAGCCTTCCAGTCAGGCCGGGTGAACTCGCCGGCCGCTTTTTCAGCTTCGCCTTTTTCCAGCAACGTCCGGCCGCGCTGATCCGGATTCTCGAACCAGCGACCGAGATCCGCCGCCCGGGCCGGCTGTGGCATGGGCAGCAGAAAAACCAACAGCAACAGATAACCACGCCGGAACGCCAGCACTACCATCGGCACCAGCAGCAACAACAACCAAGGTCCTTCTTCGCGCCACTGATCCTGCTGCAATTCCCTCTTTTTCACGGACTGGTTCTGTGCAAGCTTGTTCTCTGATGCGGACAAAACCGCCTGCACATCGCTGCTGTCGGCGGTGATACGATGATAGACGCCGCCACCCGCCTGCGTCACCTCACGCAGGAAAGCTTCATCCAGTTTATGCACCACTACCTGGCCGCTGGCATCAGAAACAAAACCGCCTTTCGGCAATGGTGCTGGCGCACCTTCTGGCGTTCCCACACCGATAACCGAGACCCTGTATCCGGACTTTTCGGCTTTTGACGCCGCCGCAATAGCCGAGCCATCGCCGCCATCAGTCAGCGCAACCACACTGCCCAACGGATGCCCGGCCTGCTTCATCAGTTGCGCAGCCTGTTCTATGGCGCTGGACAGGCGCGATCCCTGTGTCGGCATCAGATCCACGGACAGATCCTGCAACAGCGACAATATGGTTTTCACGTCGTCGGTGAGTGGTGATACGGTAAAAGCATCGCCGGCAAACACCACCAGTCCGGTTTCGCCCTCCTTGCGTTCCCGCAGCAGGTCGATGAGTTTCAGGCGCGCCCGCATCAGCCGGTTTGGCTTCAGATCCGTGGCCAGCATGGAACGCGACAGATCCAGTATAACCACCATGGCGCTGCGGGTTTCATACAGCGGCTGCGGCAGACGTTTCCACGCCGGCCCGGCCAGCGCAGTGACCGCCACAACGCCTGCCAGCAAAGTCAGCACCAGGGACCGGCGGCTGCGTTGGTCAGTCTTGCCGGAGATCAGCGCCGGCAACAGTTTTTCATCCACCAGCTTGCGCCATTCTCCAGCGCCCGCTTTCGCGTTGCCAAACCAGTACCACCCGGCGACAGCGAAAACCGGCAACAGGCCCAGAAACCACCAGGGCCTTAAAAAATGAAAATCTGACCAGTCCATCAGCGTCTCCTCAGGATAGCAATGAGCATCGCCAGCAGCAGGCTCAGGGATAGCGGCCAGGTATACAGGCTTTTCATCGGCCGTAGTGACTTGCTGTCCTTGCCAACCGCTTCCAGCTTGTCCAGCTCCTGATAAATCTCCTGCAATTCCCGCGTATTCCTGGCGCGGAAATAGCGCCCTCCGGTAATTTCGGCAATCTTGCGCAGGGTCGGTTCATCCAGATCTGTACCGGGGCTGTTGAATCCGAATGCCGACTGCCTGCGACGCACAGAACCGACGCCGATGGTATAGATCTTCAGACCGGTTTTATTTGCCAGTTGCGCCGCTTTCAACGGGTCTATATTGCCTGCTGTATTGGCGCCGTCGGTTAGCAGTATCAATACTTTCTGACCCGGCGGCTCGTCCGCCAGACGCTTGACCGCCAGACCAATGGCGTCGCCAATAGCGGTCTCCTTGCCCGCCAGTCCGATCTGCGCTTCCTGCAGAAGACGCTCCAC
>QOAV01000172.1 GCA_003972845.1 Gammaproteobacteria bacterium | reverse complement strand
GATGCGATGGGCTGGGGCTATGCCGTGTTCGGCAAGGTAAGCGGAGGCATGGACGTGGTGAAAGCCATCGAAAGCGTGCCCACGGGCAATCATGGCCCGTTCAGCGATGTACCGAAAGAAGATGTGATTATCGAAAAGGCGGAAGTTATCGAATAAACAACCGCTTTAAGACAGGCCGGCATCAGAGTAAACCAGAACTTTTCAGGCAACCGAATGAAACAAGTCACATCACTCCCTGTCTGGTCGAATCTTCGGGCTGACGCGGAGAAGCTGCAAGCGCTGCACATGCGTGACCTTTTCGCCAGCGACGACCAGCGCTACCAGCGTTTTTCCGCTCGCGCGGGCGGGCTGTTGCTGGATTATTCCAAAAACCGCATTCTGCCTGAAACCCTGTCTCTGCTGATGCAACTGGCGCAGCAGTCCGGTCTGGAGCAACACCGCGACGCCATGTTCAGCGGCGAGCGCATCAACAACACCGAAAACCGGCCGGCGTTGCATGTGGCCCTGCGCAACCGCTCGAATACGCCAATCCTGGTGGATGGCAAAGACGTGATGCCGGCGGTCAATGCCGTGCTGGCGCAAATGCGCGCTTTCAGTGTTGCTCTGCGTAGTGGTGAATGGCGCGGCTACACCGGCAGGGCCATTACCGATGTGGTGAATATCGGCATCGGCGGTTCAGATCTGGGCGGGCATATGGTGTGCACCGCACTGGCGCCTTTCGCCGATGGACCGGCAACGCATTTCGTGTCCAATGTGGATGATGCGGACATTGCTCAGGTGCTGGCCAGGCTCAATCCGGAGACAACACTGTTTATCATTGCATCGAAAACGTTCACAACGCGTGAAACGATGGTGAACGCTCACACCGCGCGGGACTGGTTGCTGGCTGCAGCGGGCAATGATGGTGCCGTGGAAAAACATTTTGTGGCGGTTTCCACCAACGCCGAAAAAGTGCGCGCGTTCGGCATTGATACCGACAACATGTTCGCATTCTGGGACTGGGTGGGTGGGCGCTATTCGCTGTGGTCGGCCATTGGTTTGCCCATCGCCCTGTCCGTGGGCATGGATCGTTTCGAGCAATTGCTGGAAGGCGCACACGAAATGGATCAGCATTTCCGGACCGCGCCCCTGGAGCAAAATCTGCCGGTGATACTGGGCCTGATCGGTATCTGGTATCGCAATTTTCTCGGCTATGCCAGCCACGCCATACTGCCCTACGCCAACGACCTGCGGCTGCTGCCCATGTTTCTGCAACAACTGGATATGGAAAGCAACGGCAAGCGAGTCAACCGCGACGGAGTGCCGGTTGACTATGACACCGGCCCGGTGATCTGGGGCGCCCAGGGCACCAACGGCCAGCATGCTTTTTTCCAGTTGCTGCATCAGGGCACGGAAAACATTTCCACCGATTTCATCGTGGCAAAAACCAGCGCCTACGATCTGGGTGAGCACCATCGCATACTGCTGGCCAATTGTCTGGCCCAGACCGAGGCGCTGATGCGCGGTCAGACCGAAGAAGAAGCCCGCGCCGCCCTAAAAGCCGAAGGAAAAAGCGATGCCGATATCGAGCGCCTCGCCCCGCACAAGGTTTTTCCCGGTAACAAGCCGTCCAACACCATTGTGCTCGATGAGCTTTCGCCGAAAAATCTCGGCGCCCTGATCGCCCTGTATGAACACAAGGTATTCGTGCAAGGCGCGATCTGGCAGATCAACTCCTTCGACCAGTGGGGCGTGGAGCTGGGCAAGCAGCTGGCCGGCGTCATCGAACAGGAGCTGGCTGGCAAGTCAACAGCCGATCACGATAGCTCAACCAAAGCGTTGATTCACTTGCTGAGATCATGATCAGCACGGTTTGCGTGTACGACGGCAAAGGTCGGCCAGTGAAAAACAAAAAAGTGGAGATATCCATCCCGGGCGTATTGAGTGGCGGCATGGCGCACGGTTTCACCGATTCATCGGGCTGCTCCAATATTTCCCATTCCGCCAGGGGCGTGGCCAAAATCTATGTGGGCGGGAGTCAGGTTGGCCGTTTTACGGTTCCAGGCCGCACCACCGTAACCATCTGATAAGGCGGCCGTTAGCTATCGATATAAGATATCGGCGAGTTTACGCCGCCGGGTTATCGTATATTGTGCTATCGGCTTGGTGGCGGGGCCGCGCAAGCCGGCGGCTCTCTATTCCGACTCCGGTAACACCCAGTCAGGCCGTGGATAGTGACAGGTGTAGCCATTGGGATAATGCTGCAAATAATCCTGATGCTCCGGCTCCGCCTCCCAGAAATCACCTGCCGGGCTGACTTTGGTTACTACCGGACCCGGCCACAGGCCGGAAGCGTTGACATCTTCGATGGTTTTCAGCGCCACCTGTTTTTGTTCATCCGTAAGGTAGAATATTTCCGAGCGATAAGAGGCGCCGACATCATTCCCCTGTCGGTTCTCGGTGGTGGGGTCGTGAATCTGAAAGAACAACGCCAGGATATCGCGGTAGCTGATAACCTTGTTATCAAATTCAATTTCTACCGCTTCCGCGTGGCTGCCGTGGTTGCGGTAGGTGGCATTCGGCACATCCCCGCCGGTGTAGCCTACACGTGTACTCACGACACCCGGCAGCTTGCGAATCAGATCCTGCACTCCCCAGAAGCAGCCGCCGGCGAGTATGGCTTTTTCGGTTTTCATTGCTGTTTACCCTGTTTGTTCATTCTGTCGCCGCGTCCAGCAGGGCAATGTATTCGCCATAGCCTTCGGCTTCCATATCATCCCGATGCACAAACCGTAGCGACGCCGAATTGATGCAATAACGCAAACCGCCGCGATCTGGCGGCCCGTCGGGGAAGACATGCCCGAGGTGGCTGTCTCCATACGCTGAGCGTACTTCGGTGCGCGTCATGCCGTGGCTGACATCGCTCAATTCATTGACGTAGTCGCTGTCCAGCGGTCTGGTAAAACTCGGCCAGCCGCAATGGGAGTCGAACTTGTCCGAGGACAAAAACAAAGGCTCGCCCGATACCACGTCCACATAGATTCCGGGCTCGTTGTTGTGCAGGTATTCGCCGGTGCCAGGCTGTTCGGTGCCATTTTCCTGGGTAACGCGGTATTGTTCCTGGCTCAATGTAGCGATGGTTTTCGGGTCTTTGGTGTATTTTGCCATGATCATCTCCAATCCAGCATAGTGTAACCCGGAAATCGTTGCTACGGGCCGGTTGATAATCAGTGTGAAGGGCGTTAGCGTTCAGAGCCCGGATTGCGGTGGGTATTCCGGGCTGTTTCTCACTAGTTGGTGCGCCAGCATGATCAAAAAACTCACAACAGTCTCAGTGCTTTTCTGGGCCATCATACTGTTGATGGGCGCCCCGGTGCGGGCGGCTGATGTTGCCCCGGATGTCTGGCTTTCCGGCACCACTCATCAGGTCGAGCAGATCGAGAAGAAGCTGGGCCTGGTCAAGCTGAGTCAGGACGATGTTGACCAGGACGTGAAACTACTGGCCCAGATTCAGGCCAGGGCGCAAAAGTGCGTGGACGGCGGCAAGCGCAAGATGGCCGATGCACAGCGGAATCTGGAAGCGCTGGGCGATCCGGTGATGGGAGAGCCGCCGGATGTCACCGGCAAACGTGAAGAACTGAAAAAACAGGTCAATGACCTGAAGAACCGTATCAACGCCTGTCAGTTGCTGCTGATCCAGGGCAGCGACCTGGCAAACAAGCTGAAACAGCGCATATCGCGTCAAGTGAAAACCCGCCTGTTTGATCACGGCACAAATCTGGTTGCGGTAATAAAAGGTTTTGTCACTCACCCGGCAGGCAAGTCATGGTGGGATATTCAGCGCTTCAGGGCCGACGAGGAAACCGCTGGTCTGGTGCTGAATGATCTGAAAGGCGTAGGGCTGCTGGCGGTAGTGGCGCTGCTGGCCGGATTCATCTGGCGCCGCGTACTGTTGCGAAGAATGCCGGTACGCGAGCGTGCTCTCGGTGTTTACGATGGGTTTCTGCTTGCTTTGCGCGCCTGTTTTGCGCGTTTTTTACCGTTAATTGCGCCGTTGGCGACGGTATCTCTGGCGTTGATTTTGCTATCAGGTGGTTACACCGATGGCGTACTGATCCAGTTTTTTGTCTCTGCAACAGCTGCGTTGGCCGTATATGTGCTGATACGCTCGGTGCTCTCACCCTGCGCGCCCGCCTCGCCTCACCTGACTGATTCACCCGAAATGTCGCGCAGCCTGCTGCGCACTTTGTCGCTATCGCTGCTGCTGGTCTGGCTCAGCTACATGTTGCTGGCCACGCCGGTCAAAGGGCTGGTGGATACCGAGTTGTTGCAACTGATGCGTGCGGGCATGCTCACGGCCCTGGTGCTGCTGATCAGCCGCATAATGTGGAATATCCGGAAATTTTCCTGGGCCATGTTGCCGGGCTGGATGCGTCTGGGGATCATACTGATATTGTTGCTGGCCCTGCTGGCGGAGTATCTGGGCTACCGCAATTTTTCCATTTATCTGATCGTCGGTACCATAGGCAGCCTGCTGAGCCTGGCTGTGGCAATGATCGCAGGACGCTTTACTTCTGATCTGTTTGACCAGATCGACAGCGGCAACCAGCTTTGGCAATTACGCTTGCGTAAAGCTCTTCGCGTCAAGGCCGGAGAAAGCGTGCCGGGTCTGATGTGGATGCGCCTGCTGGCGATATTGTCCATCTGGGGCGGCTTCGCTTTTGCGGTTCTGCGTTCGTGGGGTCTGTCGCGGCAAAGCGAGCTTGTACTATTTGAGTCCATCAGTCAGGGTTTTGATGTTGGCTCTTTTCATGTCGTGCCCAGTCGTATCCTGCTCGCCATACTGATTTTCTCGCTGGTAGTGAGTCTGTCGCGTCTGATCAAGAAAAAACTGGCCCGGCCCTGGGTGCAGCATACGCATCTGGATCGGGGCGCGCAGGACGCGGCAGTGACCATTTTCGGCTATGTCGGCTTTGTGTTGGCGATGCTGATCTCCTTGTCCGTCGCCGGCATCGAATTCAAGAACATAGCGGTGATTGCCGGGGCGCTGTCTGTGGGCATCGGTTTCGGCCTGCAGAATATAGTCAACAATTTCGTCTCTGGCCTGATACTGCTGTTCGAGCGCCCCATTCGCGCCGGCGACTGGATCGAGGTAGGCGGAACCGAGGGCTACGTGAAAAGCATCAATATCCGCTCCACTGAAATCCAGACCTTTGATCGAGCCGAAGTCATCGTGCCGAATTCAGAACTGATCTCGGGGCAGGTGACAAACTGGGTGCTGCATGACCCCGTGGGCCGGGGGCGCATTCCGATAGGCGTCGCTTATGGCTCAGATACGGAAAAAGTGCGGGATCTGCTGACCAGGCTGGTGACGGAGCAGGCAGGAGTCATCACCGATAGTCATTTCATCGAGCCGCCCAAAGTGTTGTTTCGGGAATTTGGCGACAGCGCCCTGAATTTTGAAGTACGCTTTTTCGTGCGCGACGTTACCCGCCGCCTGGGCATTATCAGCGAAATTAATTTCGCCATCGACAAGGCCTTCCGCGAAGCAGGCATTGAAATACCGTTCCCGCAGCGGGACGTGCATATTCGGCGGGACTGAGGATTTTTCCATGACTGTTTCAAGCATAATCTCCAAGCTGCTCAGGGCGCTGCTGGTTGTCGTATTGCTTGGACTGGCCGGATGGTTTTTCCTCTGGTACGACGCCCGGCCGGCGAACCGTTTCTGCGACAGCCTGGCATTGGGCGATACGCGTGACAGAGTGATCAATGCGGCACGCGCGGCCGGTTATGCCGTGACCGCTGCAGAGGGTGGAAAAATTCTCAGGACAAGCGCTTCTGACAATCCCTGGTTCAGCATGGCTTGTGTGACCACTTTTGATGCTGACAAAGTTATCAGAAAAGAAGTGCAGGCCACAGACTGATGCCAACAATACTCCGCTGGGTATTAAAGGCCGTGCCCTGGCTGACCATACTCCTGATTGTGATTTTCCTTATTGGCGTGGTGTTCCGAATACACGCGATCGTCGATCCGGTCAAAGGCGCGGGTTGTATGCCGGTAATATGGGCGAAGCTGCTGGCCTGGCTGTTTTTCATCATCGGCGCGCTGGCGCTGGCGGCAGGCGTTGCGGGAATGGCTGGCCAGGATCAAGGGCAACACGCTCCGCAAACCCTGTGGGGCAGGCTGAAGCATGTATTGGACCAAAATGACGCTACGCCACTGTCTCGCGACCTCGGCCTGTGGGCGCGGGTTTTCCTTGCGCTGTTTCTGCTGGCCATTTTTTTCCGCTGCTGACTCACCCGCGCCTGATTGACTTGTTTTTGTGCCAGACTAGACTGGACATATTCATCGAACAAGGCAGGCCATGACGGAATTTCGTTTGTACCAGAACTTCGCAACGACGAAACAGCGGCGGAATCTGCGGGCAGGCGCTGGCTTGCTGACGGCGATTCTGGTTCTTGCAGGCTTTCGATCCCTGCGATTCGGTCAGGACGCGTGGCGGGATATGGTTTTTCAGCTGTTGATCATGGCGGCAGTTTTTGCGCTCTTCCTCGGTTAAGTGAAATACCGGCAAACACATCCGAAACTCATTCAGCGAATCCGGCTGGATCGGGACCGGTTGTCAGTTTTGAACAATACGACTCTTCTGTGGTGGAAAAAACGCCGAGAGATAGATTCTATTGATCTGGTTAAAAAGAAACAGCTGTTCACATGGTCACCGAAAGGCCGCAAGCTGTTTGCCATCCATTCCGGTATTGACATGCTGGTCATCCATGCAGGTAGCGATTCGTTTTCAATTCCGGTTGAAACAGCCCGATTCGAGCATCATAGCCTGGAAAAAGTGATGGCGGAGCTCAG
>QOAV01000076.1 GCA_003972845.1 Gammaproteobacteria bacterium | reverse complement strand
TTTGACTTGAACTGAAACAGCGGCTTCGGCTGCTTACGGACTTTTTCCGGCTGCACTCCCTGACGCCGCAGCAGCGCCTTGACATAGGCGGGATTCGGCGCATCCTGTTCTCCGCGCACGGTGCGGCCCTTGGCGTCGCGCCCCACCCAGGTGAAGGTTTGCATTTTCTTGGTTGCAGTGGCCATGATCAGATTCCTGTTACTCGTTCAGCCTCTTCGAGACTGGTAATGCCTTCCAGAACTTTCAGAATTCCGGCCTGGCGTAGATTGTAAATGCCTTCTTTTTGCGCCTGTTCGGCAATATCCATGGCGTTGCCGCCGTCCATGATGATACGCCCGATTTCTTCGGATAAAGGCATGACCTCATAGATGCCGGTGCGGCCCTTGAAGCCGCGGTTACATTGATTGCAACCACAGGGTTTGTAAAACTTTGAGGACTGGATGATATCCTCATTCAGCCCGAAGGACAGCAATTGTTCTTTCGGATAACTGGTTTCTTCCTTGCAGTGATCGCACAGACGCCTGGCCAGGCGCTGGGCGATAATCAGATTTACCGCGGAAGAAATGTTGAATGCGGGTACGCCCATGTTCAGCAACCGGGTGAGGGTGGTGGGCGCATCATTGGTGTGCAGGGTGGACAAAACCAGATGTCCGGTCTGCGCGGCTTTGATGGCAATATCGGCAGACTCCAGATCACGGATCTCGCCGAGCATGATGATGTCCGGATCCTGACGCAAAAAGGCCTTCAGCGCTTTGGCAAAGGTCAGGTTGGCCTTGGTGTTGATATTGACCTGGTTGATGCCGTCCACGTTGAATTCCACCGGGTCTTCAACAGTGGAGATATTCCGTTCTGGCGTGTTTAAAATCCCCAGAGCGGTGTACAGAGTTACCGTTTTGCCCGAGCCTGTGGGGCCGGTCACCAGAATCATGCCATCCGGTTTGGCCAGGGCTTCGCGGAAATATTTGCTCTGGACCGGTTCAAAGCCAAGCTGGTCGATGCCAAAACTGGTGGATATGGGGTCCAGTATCCGCAGAACGATTTTCTCGCCGTGGATGGTGGGCAGAGAGCTGACCCGTATATCAATGGTTCGGCCATCTTCGTCCAGATGGATGCGGCCATCCTGGGGCACGCGCCGTTCGGCAATGTCCATGCCGGACAGTATCTTGATACGTGCGGTCAGGCGTCTGGCGATGCTCAAAGGTGGTGTGGACAATATTTCCAGAACGCCATCGATGCGGTAACGGATGCGGATTTGTTCCTCGAACGGTTCAATATGGATATCCGAAGCGCCGCGGTGCATGGCGTCATTGATAATGGAATCGACAAAACGCACAATGTTTTCGTCGATATGATCTTCATCATCCGTAGCACCTGATTGTTCCACCAGCTTTTCAAAGTCGGTGGACGATGCGGAAAGCATGCGACTAATGATTTTTTTCAGCAGACCCTTGCTGGCCAGTATCGGAACAAAACTGAATCCGGTGGAGAATCGAAGCTCGTTACAGGCGGTAATGGCCTCCAGATCGCCAATGGCGACAAAAAGTTTTGAACCACGCTTGTATAACGGCAATACCTGGTGCTTGCGTACAAACTTTCCTTCCAGCAGGCCCACCAGCTCTTTGCTGATTTCCACCGCATTCAGGTCGATGGCGGCGAGACCGAATTCCTGGGATCGTGCTTCCAGTATAATATGGTCGGCCACCACTCCGGCAGCTTCCAGAGCTTCAGAAAATGGTATGCTTTCTTTTTTGCTTACCGACTGTACCGATTCAGCCTGCTCTATGCTGATCAGTTCTTTTTCCACCAGATAGCTGGCGAACGGAAGCAGTGCTGATTTCTTCTGAGCAATATTCATACATCTGATTAATAGGCATATTTTGAGAAATCGCAAGAAAATTCGTTGATTGACAGGCGGCATGCAGGTTGGCGTAAGGCCCACATCCATTTTTCGTTGCTTTTAAACTGTTTGCCGATTCGATTGAAGCATTGCCATATTATAACCGGTTTGCTGTCAGGGTATGCTGCGCTATCCTTTGCAGGAAGGCAAAGGGACAGATCGGGAGACATGCATATCACGCGAAACAGGGATTTGACTGAGAGCCTGGCGACTTTCGGTAGCAGGTTCAAGCCCGTAATGGACTGGCTGCTGCCGGCGCATTGTGTGCTGTGTGGCATGGTAACCCGTGCCAGCACTGGCCTTTGCCTGCTCTGCGCTGAACGCATGCTGCGGCGTGGACCGGCCTGTCCCCGTTGTGGCAGAGCCTTGCAATCGGAGCGTATTTGCGGCAGCTGCCAGAAATCTCCCCCCTGGTACGACGAAGTTATCTACGCCGCCGAATATGGCGGGGCGGCAGGGCAACTGATTCGGGAGTTCAAGTTTGGTCACAAGCTTTATGTTGGACCGGCGCTGGCTTCGCTACTGCTGCAACGGCTCGGTTCGGTTGAACAGATGAATACGGATGTCATTGCTCCGGTGCCGTTACATGCGACCCGGATACGGCAACGCGGATATAATCAGAGCGCCGAGCTGGCGGCATACCTGTCCAGGCATTTACATGTTAGCCTGCAGAGCTCGTTGCTGATCAGAACCAGGGCGACCGCACCGCAAACCAGCCTCGCTGAAAAACAGCGTCGTAAAAATGTGCGCCATGCGTTCAAATTGAATCAGGACGTTCGCGGGAAAAACCTGGCAATCGTTGACGATGTGATGACCACAGGCAGCACAGTTAACGAAATCGCGCGGGTGTTAAAGAAAGCCGGGGCGGCAAAAGTGTCTGTCTGGGTGGTGGCCAGAGCCTAGGCCCTGACAGCCTGTGCGTGGCACGGGGATGCGTCGCCATTGTCGATGACCGCAAGCCGTAGAAGTAGAAAGTGAAGAAAGACTGAAACCGCAATTTTGGGTTTCCGTGGTTGAAAAAGGCCACGGAAGGCCGTTTTCAACATCTTTCCAGGAGGGAAAATGGGACGATTGATACAACTGGCGGTGCTGGTAGTTCTGGGCGTGATACTGTATCGCTATGTGCAGAAAAAAATAGCGCCTGCCGGGTCGTCAAGGCCAAACCGGCGGACAAAAACGGAAAAACTGGTTCAGTGTCGCCAGTGCGGAATCAGATTGCCCGAGAGTGATGCGCTCAGGAAAAACGATGCCTATTACTGCCCCAGGCATAGGGGCCGGGGATAAGCTGCCGATGGCGCCGGTAAAATCAGCAGAGCGCGAAATATGGCGTGCTCTGCTCTTTTATAATGTGTATCGCGTTTTTCTGGCCATGGCTGCACTGATGGTGCTTTTTTCAGGCAAAACGTGGTCCAGAGCAGGCATCGATGATCCGGCGTTGTACCATGGCGTTGCCCTGGTTTATTTTGCGCTGACGGTACTCAGTATCGTGCTCTGGTATCGCCGGCGACCCGGGGTTGCCGGGCAAGGCGTTTTCGCCATTCTGGTCGACCTGATTGCCCTGATGCTGATAATTCGCGCCAGCGGCGGTCTCGGCCATAGCGCTGCGGAGGTGTTGCTGTTTGTACCGGTGGCCGCCAGCGGTATACTGCTGCCTGGCAGGATGGCCCTGTTTACGGCGTCTGTTGCGATTTTGCTTATTTTGTTCCAGACCGGATTGCAGGTTCTGGACCACAACAACGATCTGTCCCTGTTTCTGCATGCCGGGCTGTTGGGCATAGTCCTGCTGGCAACGGCCCTGGTGGTAAATCGCCTGGCTGCGCGGGCCAAAAAGTCCGAAGAGCTGGTAAAGATTCATGCCGCCAGTCTGCAAGACCTCGGCAATATCAATGAACTGGTGATTCAGGCCATGGAATCCGGTGTTCTGGTGCTGGATTCCCGCGATCAGCTTCTGTTCATGAATAATCGGGCGAGAGAGCTGCTGGGTGTAAAAAGCAGAGATCTTTCCGGTGTGGAATTGTCTGATATTTCGAGCGCACTTGCCGATGAATTCGGTCGTTGGGAGAAAAAAGCCGGGCAGCGCAAGGATTTTACCTGTGACAGGACGCGGACCGCCATTCAGGTGGTTTTCTCGCCGTTGCTGAACGGACGCAACCTGGGCACCCTGATCCTGCTGGAAGAAGTGGGCGAAGCCCGACGGCGGGAACAGCAAACCAGGCTGGCGGCTCTGGGCCGGCTGACCGGCAGCATCGCCCATGAAATACGCAATCCGCTATCGTCCATCAGTCATGCAGCCCAGTTGCTGGAAGACAGCGCCGGTTCGGGGCGTCAGGCGCGCCTGGTCGAGCTGATTGAAAGAAATTCCGCGCGCATCAACCGCATCGTGGAAGATGTGATGTCGCTGAACAAAAGCGGCCAACTGAGCCGGGAAACGCTGCAACTGGGCGTCTGGCTGAAGAGCTTTGTCAGGCGCTACTGCCGGGAGAATAACCTCAGTGAATCGGTTGTACGGCTGGGAGATATCAACACCAGCGTTCTGTTCGATTCATCCCATCTGGAGCAAGTCATGCGCAATCTGATGGACAATGCCATGCAGCACGGCGATGCCGGCCGCGTGCCCATGGTGGTCATTTCCGCCAGAAAGAAAGATGCCGGCGCAGTGTGGCTGGACGTACGGGATAACGGCCCCGGCGTGAGTCGGGATTTGACTGAAACCATATTTGAGCCATTCTTTACTGGCAGACCCGACGGCACCGGTCTGGGGCTGTATATTTCCCGGGAACTGTGTGAAATCAACGATGGTCATCTGGAATACGTTTCTCTTGATGCCGGGCAGGGAGGGTTTTTCCGCATCACCATGGAAAGGGCGAACAAACAACATGAGCGAAACTAAAGCAAAAATTCTGGTCATTGACGACGAGCCGGATATCGTCGAGTTATTGTCCATGTCGCTGGAAAGCATGGGCATGGAACCGGCGGGAGCCGGCAGCGTCAGGGAAGGTCGGCAACTGATCGAGTCTTTTACACCGGATATGTGCCTGACCGATCTGCGTCTGCCCGATGGCGACGGTCTGGAGATCGTCAAGTACATAGCCGAAAACCATCCCGATATGCCGGTGGCGGTAATCTCGGCTCACGGCAACATGGAACTGGCTATCGAATGCCTGAAAGCCGGCGCATTCGATTTTCTCACCAAGCCGGTGAATCTGGAAAACCTGAAAAATGTGGTCAGCGGCGCGCTGAAAATAGCCACCCATCCGGCCACGCAGGACAAGCGCACGCGCACCATACTATTGGGTGACTCGGAGCAGATGTGCCGGATCCGCGGCCTGATCCCCAAGCTGGCGCGCAGCCAGGCGCCGGTTTATATCTCTGGCGAATCGGGCACCGGCAAGGAAATGATCGCGCGACTGATTCACCAGAAAGGCCCGCGCGCCGATCAGCCGTTCATTCCGGTGAATTGCGGCGCCATCCCGGACGAGCTGATGGAAAGCGAATTCTTCGGCCACAAGAAAGGCAGTTTCACCGGCGCAGTGGCGGACAAGGCCGGCCTGTTCCAGGCTGCCGATGGCGGCACCCTGTTTCTGGATGAAGTGGCGGACCTGCCCTTGCACATGCAGACCAAACTGCTGCGGGTGATTCAGGAAAAGGCGGTCAAGCCCATCGGCGCAGAGCGTGAGATTCCCGTGGATGTGCGCATACTCAGCGCCACGCACAAGAATCTGGCCGAACTGGTGGAGAAAGACAAATTCCGTCAGGACCTGTTCTACCGCATCAACGTGATTGATATTACCGCACCGCCACTGCGCCAGCGCGACGGCGACCTGCCTATATTAATAGAATACTTTCTGCGGCAGATTGCCGAATCCATGGGCGAACCGGTGGCCAAACTGACTCCCGCGGCAAGGGAAATGCTGTTGCAGCACAGCTACCCGGGCAATATACGCGAACTGCAGAATATCCTGGAGCGGGCAACCACGTTATGCGTGGACAACGTTATCGACGCGGATGACCTGTCTTTGACCAGCGCTGCGTCCACCGCCAACCAGAAAATAACTTCACGTCTAGAAAACGAGACTCTGGAAGAATATCTGGCCAGAATGGAAAAAGACGCGATACTCGCGGCCCTGGAAAAAACCCGCTTCAACCGTACCGCCGCGGCCAAAGAGCTGGGCGTAACCTTTCGGGCGCTGCGCTACAAGCTGGAAAAGCTGGAAATTGATCTGGACTGACGCTGAGCGTCACCCGAGCGACGTCTGGCGTCACCCGAGGCCTCTTTTCCCCGGGTTGGGTTTCGTTCGGGTTGGCTCTTTTCAAACGATCCCCCTGACTAATACGGTCACAACCTGTTGAAAAAACAGTAAAAATAAACTTATTGGCTTTATTTCTGCTGGCGGCCCGAGAGTTGGCACGCAATGTGCGTTAAATCTCACGTCAACAAAAATCGTTTCGCTGTGAAGCGGTGGTTGCAAATCTTAATCAATAATTCATGGAGAATTACTATGAAAAGCGTACAAAAGGGTTTTACATTGATCGAACTCATGATCGTTATCGCGATCATCGGTATCCTGGCCGCCATCGCTCTGCCTGCTTATCAGGACTACACTGTCCGCGCCAAGGTGTCTGAAGGCTCTGTTGTTGGTAGTGAGCTGAAAGTGGAAGTGATGGATGCGTTCGCTGACAATGGTATACCCGGGATTACTTCACTTTCCGACAGGATTAGTGGTGACGTCGATGACAAGAAGACCAAGATGTTGACTGATAAGGTCGCAGACGTGGCAGTCGACGGTACGACGGGAGAAATTACGTTGGATCTTAGCCGTATTAACCAGTTGGGTGCACAGCATACTCTGGCTTTCAGACCGAGCATAGATCAGACTGCCCTGACTAATGATAATTCCAGGGGTACGGTTCAGTGGTCCTGCTCTAACGCCCCCGGTCCTAACGGTGGTCTCCCAGCTGCTACGGACATCG
>QOAV01000173.1 GCA_003972845.1 Gammaproteobacteria bacterium | reverse complement strand
AGATATTTATTCGATCTCTAACTCTTTTCCGGCAAATGAACAGTTTGGCCTGACGCAGCAAATGCGTCGGGCTGCTGTTTCGGTTGCGAGCAACATCGCTGAAGGCTCTGCCAGAAACACCGGAAAAGAGTTGCTTCATTTCCTCTATATGGCCAGAGGTTCTTTAAGCGAAGTGGAAACGCAGCTTATTATTGCTCATAATTTGGGCTACAAGGTTGAAGCTTCCATATTCGATAAAATAACCACCGTGTTTAAGTTGCTTGGCGGTTTGATCCGGAGCAAAAGGTAAAATTCGATGACTGACACAACCTCCACCTCGTTCCTCACTCCTCACCCATCTCTATCCTTCGAGTTTTTCCCGCCCAAGACTGACAAAGGTCGGGAGAATCTGAAAAAAACTCTCACCGAACTGGGAAAGCTCGGGCCGGAATATTTCTCCGTGACCTACGGCGCTGGCGGCAGTACGCGCGAAGGTACGGTGGAAACCATTCGCACCATACTCGATGCGGGCTTTGAAGCCGCGCCGCATATTGCCTGCATCGGTTCCAGCAGGGAAGAAATTCGCAGTTTGCTGGATGAATACAAAGCCATGGGCGTCAAGCGCGTGGTGGCGCTGCGTGGCGACCTGCCTTCAGGCATGGGCGTGGGTCAGTACGGCGACTTTCAGTTTGCTACCGAACTGGTGCGTTTCATTCGCGAGGAAAGCGGCGACGTATTCAAGATCGAAGTGGCGGCCTACCCGGAATTTCATCCGCAGTCGCCGACTGCACGCGAAGATCTGCTGCATTTCAGGGAAAAGGTCGAAGCGGGCGCCGACGAAGCCATTACTCAATATTTCTACAATGCTGATGCTTATGTGCACTTCGTGGAATCGGTGCGCAAGATGGGTGTGGAAACCCCCATTGTGCCGGGCATCATGCCCATCAGCAATTTCCAGCAGTTGTCGCGCTTTTCCGCCGCCTGTGGCGCGGAAATACCGCGCTGGTTGCGCAAGCGCATGGAAGGCTATGGCGACGAAGTGGAGAAAATGCAGGCCTCCGCGACGGATGTCGTTGCCCGCCTGAGCCGGCAATTGCTGGATGCCGGCGCGCCCGGGCTGCATTTCTACACCATGAACAAGGTCGAGCCGACGCGGGAAATTTGTCAGCGCCTGGGCTGGTAAGGTTTTCTCTTGTTGGAGCGGATTTATCCGCCCCTGCGGGTTAATTTTTCCCCGAAACCAGAATAAACCCGCCTATCCCGATCATCCACAATCCGTTCAGCGGGTACATGAAGTAGAACATCAGCGCCAGACCAAAGCCAATCAGAGACAGCGCCACGCCGCGACCGCACACCATCGCCCAGCGGTGCGCGCGGCCGCGATCGCCAGTTACCTTCCACACGGCGGCTCGCAATACGCGTCCGCCGTCCAGCGGAAAGCCGGGCAGCAGGTTGAATACCGCGATCACCAGATTGACCACTACCAGCGTTTCGAAAATCGTGGCGGCGCGGTCAAAATGGGTCAGAGTCAGGCCATAAAGCAGGAAAAAGAATACCGACAGGGCGACGCTGACCAGAGGCCCGGCGATGGCAACCTGAAATTCGGCTCTGGCAGAGTCGGGCTCACGGCCGATTCGGGCAACGCCGCCGAAAATGAACAGGGTGATGGAGTACACCGGAATGCCGTGTTTCATCGCCACAACAGCATGGCCCAGCTCGTGCAGGATCAGGCTGGTAAAAAACAGCAGAGCCGTGATGACGGCTGCAAACGCGCTTTGCGCCATGCTCCAGTGCGGGCTGGCATCATGAAAAGCAAGCGCCAGAGTGATGCTGGAAGCCAGAAAGATGATGAACCAGGAAGAATGCAGGTAAAAACGGATTCCCGCCAGTTGTCCGAAGGAAAAATGGCAACTGGCCCAGCGAGCCGCCGGAAACACTCTACTGAGTGGCTTTCGAAAGCTCGATGGGGCGGGCGGTAACTTTGGTGTGTATGGTGCGTTGTTTGCCATTTCTTGTAATTCTCAGGGTGATGGAATTGCCTGGTTGCAGCGAGCTGATGATATTAAGCGCCTGGCGCGGCGTACGGATAGCCTGATCGTTGATGTCGGTAATGATGTCGCCCGGCAATATGCCTGATTTATGAGCAGGCCCTCCGCGCAGTATAACGGTAACCACCAGTCCATCAGTAGATT
Source organism: Gammaproteobacteria bacterium (assembly GCA_003972845.1). Taxonomy (GTDB): domain Bacteria; phylum Pseudomonadota; class Gammaproteobacteria; order QOAV01; family QOAV01; genus QOAV01. The sequence continues at coordinate 4,773 of QOAV01000173.1, read as the reverse complement.
TCATTCCCAGGGTCTTCGCCAGCGCCGGATTCAGGGCTTCGCCCTCAAAGCCAAGCCAGCCACGCCTTGGGTGGCCATATTTAACGATTTGCGCCATGACTTTCTTGGCCATATTGGACGGTATGGCGAAGCCTACGCCTTGGGATCCGCCGTTCCTGGAAAATATAGCGGTGTTGATACCGATTAAAAAACCATCCGCATTGGTCAGGGCGCCGCCGGAGTTTCCGGGGTTGATGGCGGCGTCGGTCTGGATGAAATTCTCGAAAGTGGACAGCCCCAGCTGATTGCGCCCGGTGGCTCCGACGATACCCAGGGTGACACTCTGGCCGATGCCGTAGGGGTTGCCGATGGCCAGCACCACATCGCCCACGCGCAGCTTGCCGGAATCGGCGATGGGAATGACCGGCAGGCCGGTCAGCTCGACCTTGAGCACAGCCAGATCGGTTTCCGGGTCGGTGCCTACGACTTTCGCGGGAACAGTGCGGCCATCATGCAGGGTCACCTGAATCTTGTCCGCCCCCTTGATGACATGATTATTGGTCAGAATCAGGCCGTGGCTGTCCACGATGACGCCAGACCCGAGGCTTTGTTCGATGTCCTTTTGTGGTTTGCCAATGACCATGTCGCCGAACATGTCGCGCAGGAACGGATCAGTAAAGCGCTGGTAATGTTGCCGCACCACCACGGTGGACGTATTCACGTTGACCACGGACGGCGCAGCAACATCCACCGCATCGGCATAGCTGAATGGCCCGCGCGCCGCGCTTTCGCGGGCGGGTACAGCGGCCAGGAGCCCGATCAACAGAGCGGTCAGAAACAGGGAGAAGTAAACGGATCGCATGGCGCAAATCATATCCATAACAGTGGGCCAACGAAACTGAAATACCAGAATTTTTGGTAAAAGTTCCCTGCATCCGCAGCTGTCGGAGCAGCGTATTTCCGTCGACAGGGTAGAATCAAGTGAACGAGGGAAGAATGACATGATTATCAGGAACAGGCCGGATCTCACCGACAACGACGTAACCGATCGCTCGGTCTATAACAATCGCCGTACATTTCTGAAACAGGGCGCCGTGGCATTGATCGGCGTCAGCGGCCTGCCGCTGGCAGCCTGCTCTGCTGACAGCAGCGCCATGCCGAATGACAAAGCCACGCCGCTGGATGATATCACCAGCTACAACAATTTCGTCGAGCTGGGCACGTCCAAATCGTCGCCCTCACGTAACGCCGACAAGCTGATTACGCGGCCGTGGTCGGTGACGGTGGATGGCGAATGTGAAAAGCCCGGGGCCATGGATTTCGAGGACATACTGAAAGGCCAGGCGCTGGAACAACGCATTTACCGCCTGCGCTGCGTGGAGGGCTGGTCCATGGTCATACCGTGGACGGGGTTTGCGCTTTCGACTTTTCTGAAAGCCTTCAAGCCCACATCGAAAGCGAAATATGTGCGTTTCCAGAGCCTGCTGGACCCGGAAAAAATGCCCGGCCAGAAGCGCCCCATACTCAGCTGGCCCTATACCGAGGGCCTGCGCATGGACGAGGCCATGCACCCGCTGACTTTCATCGCCACCGGTTTGTACGGCGAGGACCTGCCGGCCCAGAATGGCGCGCCGCTGCGTCTGGTGGTACCGTGGAAATATGGCTTCAAAAGCATCAAATCCATCGTCCGCATCTCGTTCGTGGAACAGCAGCCGTTGAATACCTGGCAGGAAACCGCGGCGGACGAATACGGGTTTTACGCCAACGTGAATCCAGATGTGTCGCATCCTCGCTGGAGCCAGCGCAAGGAGCGCCGTATCGGTGAGTTCCGCAAGCGCAAGACCTTGTTTCTGAACGGTTATGCCGACCAGGTGGCGCAGCTGTATCAGGGCATGGACCTGAAAAAGAATTTCTGATGGCTATGACTGCGCGACAAATCAAACCGGTGGTGTTTATCCTGGCGCTGTTGCCGCTGGCGAGTATTGCCGCCGCATTGTGGCTGGACCGGCTCGGCGCCAATCCGGTTGAAGCCATCATACGCGGTACCGGAGACTGGACCCTGCGTTTATTGCTGATCACCCTGGCGGTTTCGCCGGTGCGCCGTCTGCTGGGTTGGCGCTGGGCGCCGGGCCTGCGCCGCATGCTCGGCCTTTTTGTCTGGTTCTACGCCAGCCTGCACCTGCTGTCCTATCTCTGGCTTGACCAGTTTTTTGACTGGCAGGAAATCTTTTACGACATCCTGGAGCGGCCATTCATCACGGTCGGCGTGCTCGGCTGGCTGCTGCTCACACCGCTGGCGCTGACCTCCACCAACGCAGCCATGCGGCGGTTGGGCAGGAACTGGAAACGTTTGCACCGGCTGGTATATCTCATCGCCATTCTCGGAGTACTGCATTTCTGGTGGCTGGTCAAAGCCGATGTGCGCGAGCCTTTTATCTACATGGCGATACTGGCGCTGTTGTTTGCCGAGCGCATCCGTCATGGGGTTCGGCGAAAAGCCAGTGCTGGCAAGGGAAGTTCACTGCAGCCGAAGGTCTGTTGATATTTCGATCATCCCGGGTGGTTGGCCAGAAAACAGTATTTGACCACGGCTGGTTGTGACTTACACTTTAGCGAGAATTTTAGAATATCCACAGGCAGAAACATGAAGCCAGCTGGCAGTTTTATTGCAACGCTATTTCTCCTGTTTGCGTTCGGCGCTCATGCCGATTCGTCGGTCTGGAAAATCAGCAAACAGGGGCAACATTTGTTCATTGGCGGCACGGCTCATGTGCTGAGCGCGGAGGATTACCCGCTGCCGGAGGAATTTGAACAGGCTTACTCGGTCTCGGAAAAGCTGGTATTTGAGGTCGATATAGAGCAGATGGCTGACCCGCAGTCCCAGGCAGCGTTTGCGCCAATGCTGGTTTATGACGAGGGTGATCTTTCAACAAGACTGGAACCTGAAACACTGGACCGGCTGAAGCGATACCTGGAATCCCGCAATATTCCCCTGCAAACCGTTTTGCCATTAAAAGCCGGTATGGCGACTATTTTGCTCACCATCGGCGAGATGTCTCGCATCGGCATGTCCACCAAGGGCGTGGATGAATATTTCAATGCTCGCGGCAGGAAAGATCACAAATCCATGGTGGCACTGGAGACGGTAGGGCAACAGATTCAAATGCTGGCCAATCTCGGCAAGGGCCATGAGGACGAGCTGATTCGACAAACACTGGAAAGCTTTGAACAGTTTGATGGCCTGGTGGCCAGCATAAAAACCGCCTGGCGCTGCGGCGATCGGGCCGGCCTCAGAAATAGCGGACTTGCCGATATGCAACGCGATCCGCAAATGTATCAGACCATGCTGGTGCAGCGTAATCACGCCTGGTTGCCTCAAATCGAAAGATTCCTCGATACCGATGAGGTGGAGTTCGTGCTGGTCGGCGTCCTGCATCTGGTGGGCGACGATGGCCTGTTGACCCTGCTGGAAGCACAAGGTTATGACGTTGAACAGCTATAGCCGGATGCGCGGGCAGGGCAAACCATAAAAAAAGCCCCGACAGTGTCAGGGCTTTTCGGTGCTGCGCGAAACGGGTTTACAGCTCTTTCTTGCAGAAATACCAGTCGCTACATTCATAGCCTTCCTTCAACCGGGCATCCGCTTCATCGGCAGTCGCAGGCGGCGGCACGATGACCTTGTCGCCCGGCTGCCAGCCTTCCGGCGTGGCCACGCCATTGGCGTCGGAAGTCTGCAGGGCCTTGACCAGACGCAGTATCTCGTCGATGGAGCGGCCGTTGGTCATGGGGTAATAGACCATGGCCCGCAAAATGCCCTTGTCGTCAATGATAAAGGTGGCGCGCACCGCTGATGTATCAGAGGCGCCGGGGTGGATCATGCCGAAATCCTTCGCCACTTTCATGTCCAAATCGGCAATGATGGGGAAATTCACGTCCACACCGAATTTCTCCTTGATGTTACGTATCCAGGCCACATGGGCATAGTGGCTGTCGATGGACAGGCCGAGCAGATCGGTATTAATGGCAAGGAATTCTTCATGACGTTTGGCGAAAGCCATGAATTCCGTGGTACACACCGGGGTAAAGTCCGCCGGGTGCGAAAACAGCACCAGCCAGCGGCCTTCGTAATCGGCGTTGGTTTTGCGGCCGTGTGTGGTGACGGCATCGAATGCCGGCGCCGGTTCGTTGATACGCGGCATTACCTGTGCCACATGCATATTCTCTTGATTGTTCATTGATTTCTCCTGATGTTTCAATGGTTGTAAATTCGTTTCTTGCTGTAACGCCCAGTATGATGGGGGCTGTTTGCCAAGAATAAAAATTAAAACTATTCTGTCTAATAATAGTCAATAACTATCAATGTTCTTTCGCACAAGACGGCTTCGTTTCAGCCTATATTACCAATCCGTGAAATATCTCTGGTCTTTTCTCCACGCCCGCCGATTCCTCTGATATAATCCCGCGCCGCTGGCTTCCAGAGGTGGCCCCGTGAGCGGTAGATGTCGGTATTTCTGCCGAGCTTTGCGCTGACGGCATCCGCGGGAGCGGGAATATTATTTTTCTTCCAATGAGGTTCTCATAAAAATGAGTGACGAACACGATAAGCGTAAGCGCGACTTTCTGGTCGGTGTTACCGCTGGCATGGGGACAGTGGCCACAGGCGCCGTACTGGTGCCCTTTGTCGCCAGCTGGGGCCCGAGCGAAAAGGCCAAAGCCGCGGGTGCGCCGGTAGAAGTGGACCTGGGCAAGATACAGCCTGGCGAGATGCAGGTATACGAATGGCGCGGCAAGCCG
>QOAV01000114.1 GCA_003972845.1 Gammaproteobacteria bacterium | reverse complement strand
ACCCTCTCACCAGACAAGGCGGAAGCTGTCTGGCCCGCCCTGCGCATGAATCGCGTGGTTACCATTGGCGATTTGTTGCGTGACCCGAGAAACCGGGAGCGCCGATTGCAAGCGTTGCCATTGATGCTAAAAAGGGAAGACGAATCCATATTGACACCCGGCGACGATATCAGGCTGGAAGAATTCGATCGCATACTGTTTTGCGGCACCTCGGAAGCCGCCAGCGCCATGGAGTGGATATTGCACAATCCCAATGCCTTCAACTATGTGCTGACCGGTAACGACCTGCCCAGCAGCTGGCTCTGGCGCAAACTGAAACAATGGCGCAAAAGGTCGGCTACAAGGGCCTGATATAGACTCTCGAATTACGTTGCCAGTTGTACATGGCCTGTTTCTGCAACGGCAGATCGTCGATCCCGGCCGCGACAAAACCCCGTTCCTCGAACCACTGGGCCGCTTGCGTGGTCAACACGAAAAGCTGTTTCAGGCCTTTTTCGCGCGCTTCGCTCTGTAACCGCTCCAGCAGCCGGTCACCCCGGCCTGCGCCCTGATAATCAGGGTGTACCGCGAGGCAGGCCAGCTCCGCCACGGCACTGTCCGCATAGGGATACAGGGCGGCGCAGGCAATGATGGCGCCATCCTGCTCAATCAGCGTGAAGCGGTCTATTTCCAGCTCCAGTTGTTCGCGCGGACGGCGCACCAGCACCCCGCTCTGCTCCAGCGGTTCGATCAGCTCCAGTATGCCGCCCACATCGTCTATATTGGCGGGACGCAGAATTTCCCAGTCGGATTCCGAAATCATGGTGCCGGCGCCATCTCGCGTGTACAACTCCTGCAAAATGGCGCCATCCCGGCGCCGGGAGACCAGATGGCAACGCGGCACGCCAAGCCGGCAGGCTTGCGCCGCCGCTTTTACCTGCCGCTCATCATCAACGTGCATGGCAGCCCCCTTGAGCAGGTTCTCCGCCTGCTCCGGCGTGCATTCCCGCAGCAGCTTGCCATGTTCCAGCAGGCCATCTGTTTCGGTCAGGCATATCAGCTTGTCGGCGCCAATGGCGGCGGCGGTTCTGGCCGCAATTTCGTCGGCGCTGACATTGAAAACCTCACCCGTGGGCGAATAACCCAGCGGCGGCAGAATAACGATGGAACCCGAATCCAGGTGGTTGCGTATGGCTTCGGCGTCTGTACGGCGGACCTCGCCGGTGTGCAGAAAATCCACGCCATCACGCACGCCCACCGGCTTCGCTGTCACATAATTGCCGGAAGCAACCCGCAGGCACGCCCCTTCCATGGGTGAATTGGCGACGCCCATGGACAACAGCGCCTCGATTTCCACCCGCACCGCGCCCACTGCCTCCTTCACGCAGGCCAGGGCCGCATCATCGGTCACACGAATATCTTTGACATAGCGCATTTTCACGCCGCGCTGATCCAGGCGTTGTTCGATCTGGGGTCGCGCACCATGCACCAGCACCAGCCGCACACCGAGGCTGTTCAGTAATGCCACGTCGTGAATGATATGCGCAAAGCGATCATCGGCTACCGCTGCACCGCCAAACAACAACACAAAGGTTTTACCGCGGTGAGCATGAATATATGGCGCCGCCTGGCGGAACCAGTTGATAAAACTGCCGGGATTGATGGGTGATGAATCGTCGGTCATTGGTTCCGCCGCGGTGGTTTGGAATTGCCGAACTGACCAGAAGCAGACCCGCTTTCCGGCACAAAATCTTCAGCGTCTGAAGGGATTGTATGGTGCAAACAGTGTTTTTCCAATATTTCGGCCACGCAGCAGGTCAGTTTCATGGCGGTGGCGATGTGCAGGAACTCGTTCGGGCCGTGGGCGTTGGAATGGGGCCCGAGTACGCCGGTAATCACAAACTGGGCGTGGGGAAAGGCTTCACCGAGCATGCCCATGAACGGTATGGTTCCGCCCTCGCCCATGAAAACGCAGGGCGCATGGAAAAAATGTTGCGAGCCCGCCTCCAGCGCGCTTTCCAGCCAGTCCGCCAGCGGCGGAGCATCCCAGCCGCTGGCCCCCCAGTCCGGTTTGAAGCGGACACGGGCCCGGTATGGCGCATTACGTTCGAACAACTGCTTCAACACATCCGTCGCCCTGTCTGCTGCAACAGTTGGCGGCAGACGCAGCGACAGCTTGAGCGTGGTCGATGGCCGCAGCACATTGCCGGCGGTGTCCGGATCCGGCAGATCGGCCGCGCCTATCACTTCCAGCGCAGGTTGCCATGTCCGATTCAACACCAGCTGCTCCGGCGTCAGTGTGGTCGGTTCGACACCTTGCCCGAAAGGGAAACGCCGCCAGATCGAATCACCCAGCACCTGCGCCGCATGGGCAGCCTGCCGGCGGCGCTGTTCCGGCACCGCGGCATTCAGCTCGGGCGGCAGAATTGTACCGCTCTGTTCATCTTCCAGCCGCGACAGCAACTGCCGCATGATGCGGAAGCTGGAGGGCACGACGCCGCTGGCGTCTCCCGAATGCACGCCTTCAGTGAGCACATCCACGGTCAAAGTGCCGCCCACCAGTCCGCGCAGGGACGTGGTGCACCAGAGCTGGTCGTAATTGCCCGCGCCGGAGTCCAGACAAACCACCAGATCGGGCTGACCGATTTCCTCACTCAGGGCTTCCACATAAAAAGGCAAATCGTAGCTTCCGCTTTCTTCGCAGGTCTCGATGAGCAATTTGCAACTGGCGTGGGGAATGCCCTGCTCCTGCAATACATGGATAGCGGTCAACGAGGCAAATACGGCATAGCCATCATCGGCGCCGCCGCGGCCATACAAGCGGCCCTCGCGAAAAACCGGCTGCCACGGCCCCAGGCCTTCTTCCCAGCCACTCATTTCGGGTTGCTTGTCCAGATGTCCGTATAACAGAACTGTCTGCTCAATATTGCCGGGAATGTCGATATACAGCAGCGGTGTGCGTCCTGGCAGCCGCTCGACCCGGATCTCCATACCCTGCAACGGCACCGTCCGGCACCATCCGACGGCCAGATTCAGCGCGTCCTCGATATAACCGTTTTGCTCCCAGTCGGGATCAAAAGCGGGCGATTTGGCCGGGATGCGTATGTATTCCGCCAGCTGTGGCAATATGGAATTGTCCCAAACCTGTTCGACCAGGCGCCATGCATGACTGGCGTTCAATGTCAGATCCCGCTTCGTCAGACTCAGTGAGAGGACATTCTATCCACCAGCGCGATGCCCATGGCGGAAAGAACAAAGGTCAGATGAATGATGACGTACCACATGAGTTTCGAGTTATCCACCTGCTCGGCGTTCATGAATATCTGCAGCAGATGAATGGAAGATATGGCAATGATCGAAGCCGCCACTTTCTGTTTCAGCGAACCGGTATCCAGCTTGCCGAGCCAGGCCAACTTTTCATCGCCGCTTTCCAGATTGATGGTCGAAACAAAATTCTCGTAGCCGCTGAGCATGACCATGACCAGCAAACCGCCCACCAACGACAGATCAATCAGCGATAGAATGGCCAGTACCAGATCGGATTCCGAAATCGCCGCGATATGCGGCAACATATGGAACACTTCCTCGAAAAACTTGATGCCCACCGCCAGCATGGCAAAAGCCAACCCCAGATACAACGGCGCCAGGATCCAGCGACTGGCATAGAGCAGTCTTTCAAATATTTTTTCGATCATTGTCCGGTCCTGTCGTCATTGTTTTTGCGCACAGTTTCTTGTACTTCGCGCACCCTGTCCAGCGCTGCGACGACAACTTCCACTCCGGCGCCCTTTTTGTGGGCGTTTTCGCTGAGACAGCGGCGCCAGATTCTGGCGCCCGGCTGCCCCTGATACAGCCCCAGTATGTGCCGAGTCATGCTCGATAGTTTCACACCCTTATCCAGCCAGCTTTGCATATAAGGCATGTAACGCCGAACGACTTCCTCACGCGTTAAGTCGTTTTTGTCTGCCCCATAGAAAAGCTGATCCACCTGCGCAAGCAACCACGGTTCATGGTAAACCTTGCGCCCCAGCATGACGCCATCCACGAATGACAGCAGCTCGCGCGCCCGGGCCAGCCCGGTAATGCCGCCGTTGATGATGATCTCCAACCCGGGAAAATCCTGCTTGATGCGAAATACCGTGTCATATTGCAGCGGCGGAATATCCCGGTTTTCTTTCGGGCTCAGCCCCTGCAGCCAGGCTTTGCGCGCGTGAATGATGAATGTTCCGCAGCCAGCCCCGGCAACGGTGGAAACAAACCGCTCAAGCTCTTGGTAACTGTCTTGGTGATCGATGCCGATACGGCTTTTCACGGTGACCGGTACATTCACTTCCGCTGTCATTGCCGCCACGCATTCGGCCACCAGCTCCGGCCGCGCCATCAGGCAGGCGCCAAATTGTCCGGACAGTACGCGATCGCTGGGGCAGCCCACATTGATGTTGATTTCGTCATACCCATGATCCACGCCAATGCGCGCGCATTGAGCCATGGCTGCCGGATCGCTGCCGCCCAACTGCAGAGCCACTGGGCGCTCACATTCATTCATGCCCAGCAAGCGTTCACGATCGCCGTGAATCACCGCTCCGGTGGTGAGCATTTCCGTATACAGCCAGGCATGCCGGCTGATCAGGCGCAAAAAGTATCGTTCATGCCGGTCTGTCCAGTCCAGCATGGGCGCGACACAAAACCGCCGACTGTACTTTGTCATGAAACCGGCATCGGCACCCGCCCAAAGGCGAAGAGCGACCGGGTCCGGGGCACATAACAGAGTCCGTAGCCCTTGAAAGCGCTTGCCGAAACTTTATGATTCGGACGAGTATGCCAATTTTCGATCAGGCAACACTGTAACCAGTTATGTGTCATTCTAATGCGCTTATGAAACAGGAATGGGAAAATCGTTATCGCCAAGGCCAGACCGGATGGGATCGGGGCGACGTCAGCCCGGCCCTGAACATGATGCTGGATCATACCGGATTGACCGCAGGCAGACTATTGACTCCCGGTTGCGGGCGCGGCCATGAAGTGGTCGAACTGGCGCGGCGCGGATTCAAGGTTACCGCACTGGACATCAGCTCCAGCGCCATCGGTCATTTGAAACGCAGCCTGGCGCAGGAAAAACTGCAGGCTGAGGTGCTGGAAGTGGATATGCTGCAATGGCAGACGAAATACCCTTTCGATGCCGTTTACGAACAAACCTCTCTTTGTGCTCTCGATCCGGTGTATTGGGAACAATATGAAGAACAGCTATATAACTGGTTAAAACCTGGCGGTTTTCTGCTGGCTTTGTGGATGCAGACTTTTTCTCAGGGCGGGCCACCTTATCATTGCGACCCCGGCAGTTTGAAGCAATTATTTCCGCCCGTACGATGGAATTGGTCTGAGCAGATAGAAACCGTGGAACACCCTTCCGGCCGACATGAAGCGGCTTATGTTTTAACCAGAAAATAAATTTTTATTCACATGGCATAAAAAAGGCCGGCCTGACACCGGCCTTTGCCAATAAAATCTTGCGGATCAGATAGACAGATCATCCAGCTTCTTGCCGCTTTTCAGGGCTGCGATTACCCACAAAGGTTTGCGACCGCGGCCGCTCCAGGTTTGTGCAGGATCCGCCGGGTTGCGGTACTTCGGAGCCACTTTCTGGCGCTTGGCGCCAGCTTTGCCCAGAACCTCATCCAGACTCAGTCCTTCCTTTGCCGCTTGCGCCTTGAATTTATCCAGCAGAGCTTTCTTTTGCTCGCGCTTGCGCTTCTGAATAGTCGCTTGCGCTTCTTTAATGAGTTGATTCAGATCCTTGACTGACAGCTTTGAAATATTCGGTAACGCCATTATTTCTCTCCATTTTTTGTCTGTTTTTATGCACCAGGGAACCTCTGAACAAGTCATGAAAATATCAAAACCATCATGACTTATTCAGAGATTCCCTAATAGAATACCAGCACGGCTTATATTATTTATAATCGATGCATTTTGCAAATAATGCTTCTGGCTTTATGTCATTTATTTAAAACCTGCGTGAAAAAAAAAGTCGGATCAGCGATCTGGCTGATTGGGTCTGACACCACAAACGCCGAGACGCAGGTCAGAGAAGAGTAGTCAGAACCCATATCAGAATCCATATGGGTCGAGCTCTTCATATATACCTTTCTCGACGAGGCGCTACAGTCACCATTCAGGACTCGCCCGATACCTGGATGCGGATGCCATCCACCGCTTTGGATGACCCTTCCCCATGGAGATAGACTGAATACCCCATCGGGTTGGGAACTATTTGTTAATTACTTCTTGCTAATATAAGAATCTTATAATATTCTAACAACATCTGCTGAGTAACAGGGCAGCAGAACAAGATTTACTATCATCACACACTTAACTATATAGGGAACTTGAAATGAAACTGACTAAAATTGTTGCACTGGCTGCTTTGGTATCCGCTTCTTCAATGGCTCAGGCCAGCGATATGCCTTTCTTCGGCGACAACAACAGCTCTAACGGCTGGGGCGATGGCTACGGCTATGGCGACACCAATGGCTACGGCGATTTTGACGGCCGCGGCAAAGGCAAAGGCCACGGCAAAGGTCATGGCAAAGGATCTTTCAGCATGAATGTCAACATGGACGCTGAAACCGACATGGATGCTGACGCTGATACCGATTGGCAAGGCCGTGGCAATGGCGACTACTACGGCAGCGGCCGTTACCAGGGCCAGTATGCCGGCAGCTCTTACGACGGCAACAGCGCTTATTATGCTCCTCGCGGCTACTATGCTGCTCAAGCAGCAGCCCAGGCGCAGGCTCCTTCTGCCGCTATCGAAGCTGCTCCCTGCAAAGGTGATGCTTCCTCCAAGTAAGCATGACTCGCAGGCATGACTCGATTCAAGAATCAGAGAAAGGGCGCTTCGGCGCCCTTTTTCGTGCCTACCTGAAATTTGTTCAAGCGTATTTCTCGATCGACTCCTTTCCAGGCCACCGCCGCCTG
>QOAV01000143.1 GCA_003972845.1 Gammaproteobacteria bacterium | reverse complement strand
AGTGTTGCTTCCGACTGCGCCGGCATCACCACCACACTGGCCAGACGGGTAAAACGGGACAGCAGGTCGGACGCCGTGGCGGTGAGCTTGTCGGGATCGACCTCGCTGGTCAGCTCCTGCTCGATTTCATCGATGAAACGGGATTCCATGGGCTCCACCCGCAACAGACGATCGACAAACAGCCGGTAACCCTGCGCTGTGGGTATGCGTCCGGCCGAGGTATGCGGCGCGTGGATCAGCCCCAGATCTTCCAGGTCGGCCATGACATTACGAATGGTGGCGGGGCTGAGGCTGAGCTCGATGGATTTGGACAAGGTGCGCGAACCCACCGGTTGCCCTTCCTTGATATATTTTTCCACCAGGGCGCGCAACAGCATCTCGGCCCTGTCGTTCAACTTTACGGCAGATTTTCTTGCGTCATTGTCCATGGCGCAATCATAAACCGTGAACCCGTTGACTCCAACTTGTCCGATGCGGGTAAATACATTCTTTTTATCTCTGTTTAGTGATATTTTCCGTTCTTTCCAGAGCTTGCACTGACGCTACAATGACTCGATACAATGGCAGCGAAATAAAAACCACCGGCCTGATCGGGAAATTCCGCGACCCCAGTGTTGGCCATGTACTGGAAAAATTGTCTGCCAACCTGAGAAAACGCGGCCTGCGCGTGCTGTTTGACCAGGAAACCGCCGCGCATGTACAGAATCCGGTACCCGAAGCGCTGCCTCTGGAAAAACTGGCGGCTGAAATTGACCTTGCTATCGTGGTAGGCGGAGACGGCACCATCCTGCATGTGGCGCGCACCCTGGCCGAGCATGACGTGCCGCTGGTGGGCGTGAATCTGGGCCGGCTGGGTTTTCTCGCCGACATACCGCCGGATGAATTGTTCGAGCATATCGATGACCTGCTCGGCGGAAAATACCGCATCGAACCGCGCGCCATGCTCAGCGCCGAACTGATACGTGATGGCGAAGTCATCGGATCCGGCACTGCGTTGAATGATGTGGTCATCTACAAGGGCGACATTTCCCGCCTGATCGATATTGAAACCTGGATCGACGACCAGTTCGTCAACCATTCCCGTGGCGATGGCGTGATTGTCGCCACGCCCACCGGCTCCACTGCCTACGCCCTGTCCGCCGGCGGCCCTATCCTGCATCCCGAACTGCCCGCCATGGCGCTGGTGCCGGTTTGCCCGCACACCCTCAGCAACCGGCCCATCGTGGTGCGCGACCAAAGCGCCATCAGGATCGTGCTGGCGCGCTCGTCGCAGCAGGCGCAAACCACGCTGGACGGTCAGATCTGCTTTCCACCCATGCAGCTCAATGACGCCGTGGTCGTGCGCCGCAGCAAGCATGACATGAAACTGATCCGCCCTTATGAACACACGCAATATGACGTACTGCGGGCCAAGCTCAACTGGGCCCAGTAAAAAACGGCCATGCTCACCGAGTTGCATATCCGCAATATCGCCATTGCCCGATCCGCCAGCGTGGAACCGGGCCCGGGGTTCACTGTCATCACCGGCGAAACCGGCGCCGGCAAATCCATTTTGCTGGACGCACTGGGGCTGGTGCTGGGCGATCGCGCCGACAGCGACATGATCCGCCACGGTGAAGACAAGGCTGACATCAGCGCCGGCTTCGAGCTGGCGCCGGACGAACCCGCGCGACAGTGGCTGCAGGACAACGACCTGGACGAAGACGGCGAGGTATTGCTGCGCCGCGTCATACACCGGGATCGCGCCAGCAAGGGCTATATCAATGGCCGGCCCGCGTCCATGACCATGCTGCGCGAACTGGGCGAACAGCTGGTGGACATCCATGGCCAGCACGCCCACCAGTCGTTGCTGAAAAGCGCCAGCCAGCGCCACATCGTCGATCAATACGCCGGGCTGGAAGAAGCGGTGGCGCGGTTAACCGGGTTGTATCAGACCATCAGCCAGCTGAAACAACGCATCGCCGACATGCAACAGGCATCCGCACAACAGGCGGCACAGCTGGAGCTGCTGCAATTTCAGGTCAGCGAACTGGAAAGCGCCGACATCGGCGAAAACGAAATCGAACAACTGGACGAGGAGCACAAGAAGCTGGCCAATGCCTCGAAGCTGCTGGAAGGCGCCCAGTCGGCCCTGTGGTCCCTGTACGACGCCGATGAAGGCAGTGTCACAACCACCCTGTCGCAAACCGTGGCCACGCTGCAGGAACTGGCGCAGTATGACGCCGCTCTGCAAGGCCCGGCGGCGCTGCTGGCCCAGGCGCAGATCGAGCTGGATGAATCGGTGGCGGAAATTCGCAATTATCAGGACCGGCTGGAGCTGGACCCCTCACGCCTGCAGTGGGTGGAGCAGCGTTTGCAGACCCTCATGGATCTGTCGCGAAAACATCGGGTTGAAGCGCGGGAGCTTCCCGCCCGTCTGGCTGAAATGAAACAGCAACTGGATGACATCGAAAACGCCGACGCCAATGTGGAAGCGTTGCAACAGCAGCTGACCGATCTCGAGGCGCAATATGACCGGCTGGCTGATGAAATCAGCGCCGGACGGCGGCAGGCGGCGGCAGAGTTAACGGAAAAAGTCACCGAAGAAATCCACAAGCTGGGGCTGGGTGACGGCCAGCTGATCGTGGACGTCACTGACGCCGAACCGTCCGCCCACGGCCGCGACAGCATCAGCTTTCTGGTCAGCGCCAACCCCGGCCAGCCGCCGCGCCCGCTGAACAAGGTCGCCTCCGGCGGCGAACTGTCGCGCATCAGTCTGGCCATTCAGGTGGTCACCGCGCGCATCAACCAGATACCCACACAGATTTTCGACGAAGTGGACGCGGGCATCGGCGGCAGCATTGCCGAAATCGTCGGCCAGCAATTGCGCGAGCTGGCCAGAAACCGTCAGGTTATCTGCATCACCCATCTGGCGCAGGTGGCGGCGCAGGGCCATACCCACATACGCATCAGCAAATCGCCGGAAACCGGCACCCTGCTGGACAACCTCGGCGAAAGAGAACGAGTGGAAGAACTGTCACGCATGATCGGCGGCGTCAGAATCACCGACCAGACCCGCGCCCACGCCAGCGAATTGCTGGAAAGCGCCGGTCGCTAATCAAAAAATCCGTTTCTTCCAGCCGCCCCGCTGGTTTATCATGCACCCACTTCAACCGACCCTGAATGACTTATGTTCCGACCTGTTTCGTTGATCGCTATTGTGGTGTTGCTGGTTTCGTCCTGCGCTATTTACAAACCGGAGTACCAGCAGGGCAATGTCGTTACCGAAGCCATGGTGGCGCAAATCCAGCCGGGCATGACCCGGTCACAGGTGCAATACATCCTCGGCACGGCGCCCATCATTGATCCGTTCCACAATGATCGCTGGGTTTATTACTACAGTCACGGCAAAATCGCCCGCATCAGGGAACAGAAAAAAATGACCGTTTATTTCGACGGCGATACGGTGAGCAAAGTGGAAGGCAATATCGCCATCGAATCGGGCGCCGAAGAAGAAGCTCTGACGCCGCTGGAGGTCACTGCGGACAACGACCCGGTGAGAAAACTGCGCAAGAAAAAAAGCCTGCTGCAAAAATTGCGCGACAAGGTTCGGCGCGACAAACCGGCCGAAGACAAATAGCTATTTCGATTTCTTTTGCGCCGCCGCCTTCTTGCGGCGCGCTTCTTTCGGGTCGGCAATCAGCGGCCGGTAAATTTCCACCCGGTCATGTTCGCGAACTTCCGCATCCAGTTTCACCGGCTTGCTGAAAATGCCCACGCCATTCTTGTCCAGATCAATTTCCGGGTGCAGCTCCAGCACCCCGGACTGCAGCACCACATCCATCACGCTTGCGCCCTCCGGCGCCTGAACTTCTTTCAGGAACTGTTCATCCGGCAGCGCATAGGCAACTTCCACCGTTATGCGTTTCTCCGCTGTCTGTTTATCCATAGACTTGTTCCGCCCGCTTTTTGAATGAATCCACCATATTGTCTCCCATCATGATGAAAGCCGGTTCCGCTACCGCTGCAAACAGCCGGTTGCGGAAAGCGAAATCCAGATCCAGCGATATGCGGGTCTTGCCGTTGGGCAGCGGCTTGAAACGCCATTCGCCCTGCATGTGGCTGAAAGGTCCGTCCACCAGTTCAATGGTCATGGCCTCGCCCGGTTTGACCCTGTTTCGCGTGGTGAAGCTTTTCTTGATGGGGCCGAACTCGATGTCCAGCTGACCGGTGATGGAATCGTCATCCTCGGCAACCACTTTCGAGCGCTTGCACCAGTGCAAAAATTCGGGATAGGCCGCCACGTCATAGACCAGATCATACATCTGTTGCGGCGATTGCGGCACCACGGCCGAGCGGTGAATGACTGCCATCTGCGTTCTTTACTCGATGCCGATCAGCTTCAGCACGCCAAACAGGTGCAACAGCACGATGATCACCAGCGTGGGCGATATCCAGCGAACCACGAACAGCCAGAACTCATACACCGAACGATTGCCGTTCAACTCGTCCCGGCTATGGGATTCCTTCATTTTCCAGCCAGCGAAGATGGCAATGAGCAAGCCGCCCAGCGGCAACATGATGTTCGCCGTCAGCAGGTCCAGCATGTCGAAAATGCCGTTGGTCTTTTCCTGACCAAAAAACGAAAAATGGAAGTCCCATAAATTGAATGACAACACCGTTCCGATGCCCACCAGCCAGGTCACCGTGAGGGCCTGAAAAGTCGCTTGCGGCCGCGTCAGCCCGTGGTTTTCCACCATCCAGGCGACGGCCGGCTCGATCAACGAAATGGCCGACGTCCAGGCGGCGATCACCAGTAAAATAAAGAACAGCGTGCCGAACAACTGACCCATGGGCATCTGGCCGAACGCCAGCGGCAGGGTCTGGAAGATCAGGCTGGGCCCCGACGCCGCTTCCAGGCCATTGGCAAACACCAGCGGAAAAATGGCCATGCCGGCCAGCAGAGCCACCGCCGTATCGGCAATCACGATGACCAGCGAGACCTGGGCAATGGACGCATTCTTTGGCAAATAAGAGCCATAAACCATGATCGCGCCCATGCCCAGGCTCAGGGTAAAGAAAGCGTGGCCCAGGGCCGTCAACACCGCCGCCGGCGTCAGTTTGCTGAAATCCGGCGTAAACAGAAACGCCAGCCCCTGCTGGAAGCCGTCTGTGTTCATGGCATAGCCCACCAGAACGAGTAACAGGATAAACAGGGACGGCATCAGATATTTTGTCGCCTTCTCCAGTCCCTTGCTGACGCCTCTGGCCACCACCGCGCCCACCATGACAATGAAAATCGTATGCCAGGCCAGCAATGCCTCCGGGTCACTGACGAAATCGCCGAACATGGCCTGAATCCCGTCCGCGGTAGAAATACTGAACACGCCCGAAGCAGCGCGGAAAATATAGGCCAGTGCCCAACCGGCGATGACCGAGTAATAAGACAGAATCAGAAAACCCGCCAGCACGCCCATCCAGCCCAGTATTTTCCAGGCCGGACTGCGCCCTTCCTGCTTCGCCAGAGCCTGCATGGCGTTCACCGGACTCATGCGCGCGCGCCGACCCAGCATGATTTCCGCAATCATGATGGGCAAACCGATCAGGGCGATGCAAAACAGATACACCAGCACAAAAGCGCCACCGCCGTTTTCGCCGGTGATATAGGGGAATTTCCAGATATTGCCGAGGCCCACCGCCGAGCCTGTTGCGGCGAGAATGAATGCCCAGCGGGATGACCACTGACCGTGCATGCCGGGCGTGACTGTTTTTTCTTGCGCCATTATGCCTTGTTCCTCCACATCGTTAGCGGGATAGTATAACCATACGGGGAAAAATGTGCTTCAATCGCGGGTCAAATTTTCAGACTATCCCTTCATGGCCAGGAAAAAGAAAAAACCGTCATCCGACAACACCATCGCCCGCAATAAAAAGGCGCGATTCGACTACCATATCGAAAAAACCTTTGAAGCCGGCATTGCGCTGGAAGGCTGGGAAGTCAAAAGCGCGCGCGACAAACGCGTGCAGCTGAAAGAATCCTATGTCATCGTCAAACACGGTGAGATCTGGCTGCTGGGCGCGCATATCTCGCCACTCACCTCGGCCAGCACCCACATCAACCCCGATCCCGTGCGCACCCGCAAGCTGCTGCTGCACCGGCGCGAAATCGACATGCTCATCGGCCAGGTGGAGCGCAAGGGCTACACCCTCGTGCCGCTGTCCATGTACTGGTCCCACGGCAAGGTCAAACTGCAAATCGGCCTGGCCAAAGGCAAAAAATCCCACGACAAACGCGCCAGCATCAAGGAACGCGACACCAACCGCGACCTGCGGCGTATGATGAAACAACGTTGAAATCCTCACCCACCCGCCCCATATAGGCTATAATCAAAGATCACTGGGGGCGACATGGCTTCGACGCGGGTAGCGAAACCTTCGGTGCATGTCGAGTATGTAGATAAACTCGTAAAACTTTTCTACAAAATGATAGTTGCAAACGACGACAACTACGCACTAGCGGCTTAACCCTGCTAGCCTCTCACCTGGCTTGTTCGTGGGACAGGATTCGAGGGGTCAAAACACACGAAATCGCCCGAGCGGTCTGACCATCGCCGCGACGGTTAAACTCAAGATGGAATCGCTGTAACACTTGCCCGTCTGTCGGCGCGTGTTGCAGCTAAAACAAAAGACAGACTAAACATGTAGATCCGAATGGCGGAGGACTCGCGGACGGGGGTTCGATCCCGCCGCCCCCAAACAAGAGTTTTAGGAAGTTCTAAAACAACCCACAGCCCGCTTTATAGCGGGCTTTTTTGTGATTGTTATATACGCGAGGATTCATAGACATCCGATAAGTACTCTCAAATAAGAGGGTATAAAAGAGGGTGTTTTTGGTACATAATATTTATCCCCTCTTTTGACGTTACTATTATGAAACGTACCCTCACAGTCACTACTGTTAAAAATGCGAAAGCTGGGTTGGTGTATGAGTTAAGTCGGGCTCGTTCAATACTATAAATACGAGCCAGC
>QOAV01000026.1 GCA_003972845.1 Gammaproteobacteria bacterium | reverse complement strand
AACGGACCAGGAATGAAAGTCTGCTGTGACTTTGTAACTTCGGGTAACAATTTGTATCAGGGAAAGGGTTTGCAATCTTTACGGGAAGACGTAGAGATAACATCTCTTGGCGACGCAAGCCGGACAAACTTCGCGCATCCGGTATCAAGTCTCGTCAAATCGCGTGATGCGTAATGCTATCAGGCCCGCAGGTTCATTTCTTCTTCAAAATGTTCAGTTTTTGAACCTGTTTGATTTTACCCTCCTTTGAGTAAAGGAAATTTCCGGAGTTCCACATACCGCACCCCGCCCACGCTGCTGACTGACTCCATCAGGCTGAACGCGTCTGCCCGCAAGGCAATCGGGTTTTTCAGGCGGCCTTGGGCATTGCCGCGGTATTTCCTCGCGACGGTGATGTGAGGAAACCAGGGTCTGGTTTCGGCTTTATAGCCACATGATTGAATGGCTGTTACCAGGTTGTCGTGAAGTTCGACGAGCTCCGACGGCGGCTGGCTGGGGCCGAGCCAGAGGATGCGTGCTTTCCGGAAAAGGCCGATTCGGTCAATCTGGGTGTCGAAGGGCGTGGGTGTTTTTATCTGCAAAGCCTGTTCCGTCAGGCAGTCCTGGTAAGCAGTGTCGGCCATGCCGATGAACGCCAGGGTGATATGCAGGTTGCCGGCGGGCGAGGGTTTGCCTTCCGAGATGAGTGGTTGTGCGGCTTCGGCCAACGTTTGTCGCGTGGTGGCGTCGGGGTAAACGGCGAAGAACAGCCGTTTTTTTGCCGGTTTATCCGGGGCGGCCATCGGCGCGGGCTTTTAGCCACATGGGCAGATAGCTGGCGAACAGTAGCAGAAACGCAGCAATCCACAATCCCTGCGACAGCCCGATCCAAAGCATGTATTGCCCGGCAAACAGCATGGGCAGAACAACGCGTACAACTGCAGCCAACGCCAGCAGCAGGAAAACCGGTGCTACGATGGCCGGCGGCTGGTGAATGTTGCGTCCGCTGTGGCCCAGCGAGATGCGCGCCATCATACCGGTGGTGGTGATGCCAATGGCGCCGATGGCGAAAGCGTGAGTAGCCAGATTGGGCGGCAGGCTGACGAAGGCTTCCAGTATCTTGATGGCGAAGGCGGCGATCATCCAGCCATAGCCCAGCATCAGTACCCACAGCAGTGGCTTTTTCCAGATGCCGGGGTGATACCAGCCGGCAAAGCGGATGCTGTGAACGATAAACAGGGCCGCAGCCAGCGCCAGCGTGGTCCAGTGCGTTGGCGAGATGATGTCGGCGATGGCGAAAGCCAGAAACAGCCACAGGCTGGAGCGGTCAATCCACGGCTTGTTGGGCAGCACCACCGGCTCGTCCAGGCCGCGTTCGATGAAAAACGGCATGACCCTGCGGCCGAGGGTGAAAATCAGCGCCAGAATCACATAAAAACCGGCAAACAGTCCGATGCGCTGGCCGTCGGCAATGACGCCGGTCGCGCCAAGATAGAAAACAATATTGGCCAGCAGCATAAGCCCGATTTTCGAGGCGATGCCGATGTTCTTCCATTGTCTGGCTTTCAGTAGCGGCTGAAAAACCGCCGCCGTCAATCCCGCCAGAAACAGCAGATCCATCGCCGCCACCAGCCCCAGCGGCGCATTGATGAGAAAGCCGATGCGCGCACCCAGCCATAGCAGGAAAATCACAGCCAGCGGCGCGCGGCGCAAGGTCTGGATATTGGTCCAGTTGCGTATTGCCGTGAGCAAAAAACCCGCTGCTACGGCCAAGGCGTAGCCGAATACCATCTCGTGGCCGTGCCAGAACGGGCCGGACAGGCCCGACAGCATCATGGGATGGCCCAGCGTGAAGTTGTTCAGCCATGTCAGCATCAAAGCGGCGGACATGAAGGTCGCGCCAGCGAAAAAAGGCCGGAATCCCAGTTCAAACAGGGCGAGTTTCGGGACCGGACGGGTCGGCAGGTTTGGATCCATGGTGCTTTATTGAATGGTGGTTTACGGTGACGGGCAGAACATACGCCGACCACATGGGGTTGTCCTTTACCTGGATCAAGTCCGGCGGATGCGTGAACAGGATAAACGGACAGGCGCCGGAAGCTGACAGCAGGCCGGTTTGTAAAACGGCGATTATTCGGCATTTCTCCGAAGAAAAACTCCATGGCTTTCAATATCTTCAGGTTTTAATTGCAAAAAGCCGCGTAACCGGCATGAAAATTGTCACATTTCTGCGTATTATAAAGGGCCATGGAACCTCTTCGCATTCTCCATACAGCCGACTGGCACCTGGGCCACAGCCTGCACGGGATTTCCCGCGAATACGAACACAGGAAATTTCTCGCCTGGCTGCTTGATACCCTGCAACAACAAAAAGCCGACGTGCTCATTGTCGCCGGCGACATTTTCGATACCGCCAACCCGCCGGCCTACGCCCAGCGCCTGTATTATGACTTTCTGTCCAGCCTGAACCAGGCCCTGCCATTACTGGACGTGGTCATCATAGGTGGTAATCATGATTCCGCCATGCGTCTGGACGCGCCGCGGGATTTGCTGTCTTCCATGAATATCCATGTCGTGGGCGGCTTGCCGCGCGACGCTGACGGCAAGCCCGATCTGGAAAAACTGCTGGTGCCGCTGAAGAATGCCAGCGGGGAAACCGCCGGGCTGTGCGTCGCCATGCCTTTTCTGCGCCAGGCCGATCTGCCGCAGGTTGACCCGGAGCAGTCTGATGATGCCAGCGGCGATGCCCTGATTGATGGCGTTCGTCAGCTCTACCGCGACGCAGTGTCGCTGGCGCGCAGCCAGATGCAGGAAGGCATGGCGCTGGTTGCGACAGGCCATTGCTACATGACCGGCGCCAGGATTTCCGATCTCAGCGAACGCAAGGTGCTGGGTGGCAATCAGCACGCCCTGCCCGCCAATATTTTCTCTTTGCTGGTTGACTATGCGGCGCTGGGGCACATGCATCTGGTGCAGCGCGTGGGCAAGAAGGATCGCATTCGCTACAGCGGCTCGCCGATCCCGCTGTCTCTGGCGGAAAAGGACTATCCGCATCAGGTGTTGTTGGTGCAAGTCAGCGCCGGTTCCGCCAGGGTGTCGAGTATCGACGTACCACAAACCGTAGGCATATTACAGGTTCCACCCGAGCCGGAACCCCTGGAAACGGTTTTGCAGGCGCTGCGCCGTCTGCCCGATGCGGGCCATTCAACCGATATGGAGAACTGGCCGCTGCTGGAAGCGCAGGTCAAGCTGAACGAACCACAGGCAGGCTTGCGTGAATCCATACTCGAGGCGTTGCAGGGCCGCAAGGCGAGGCTGGTAAAAATTACTACGGTCTATCCTGGCTCCGGTGATGCCCTGGCGGACGCCGCCGATATCATTGAATTGGAGAACCTGCGGCCGGATGACGTATTCCGGCGTTGTTACAGCAGCCGCTACGACAGCGACCCGGACGATGCAATGATGGCCGCATTTCATGAACTACTGGAGCAGGCAGGGCAAGGCAAGCATTGAAAATTCTGGCAATAAAGGGCGAAAACATTGCGAGTCTGGCCGCGCCGTTTGAGGTGCGGTTCGACGCGCCACCATTGTCCAATACCGGGCTTTTTGCGATTACCGGCAATACGGGCGCGGGCAAGACCAGCCTGCTGGACGCCCTGTGTCTGGCATTGTTCGATGATACGCCGCGCCTGGGCAAATCCCGCGGCGACAAACGCGAGCGTGATGGCATCAGCACCTCGGACCCGCGTAATCTGCTCACTACCGGCGCCTCCGCCGGTTACGCGGAAGTCAGTTTTGTTGGCTCGGACCAGACAGCTTATCGCGCCAGATGGTCGGTGCGTCGCGCCCGCAACCGGTCGGATGGCCGTTTGCAGGCACAACAGCTGGATCTGTACGAAGGCGCCACGGGCAAACTGATCAGCGCCGGTCGCAAACGCGATACTCTGCACAAGATCGAGCAATGCCTCGGCCTCGATTTTCAGCAGTTCCAGCGATCCGTGTTATTGCCCCAGGGTGATTTTGCCCAGTTTCTCAAGGCTAATGAGAGCGAGCGGGCGGAATTGCTGGAGCAGATCACCGGCACCGAGATTTATTCACGCGTGTCGGTGCTGGCGCATGAAAAATCACGCGAATGGTCGGACAAGCTCGCGGCTGAGCAGGCGCGGCTGGCGCTGGATATGCCGCTGGAAGAATCGGCGCGCAACGAGTTGCAGCAACAGCGCGAACAACTGAGCAGGGAGCTGGATCAGCGCCAGGCTCGGCTGGATGCCCTGAACCAACAACTTGCCTGGTATCGGGACCGCCAGCAAGTGACAGAAAAAATCTCCGCAGTACAGGAAGAGCGCCGTTCTGCGATGACAGCCGTCGCCGCGCTCAAGCCGCGGCGCGAGAAACTTACGGCAGTTAAGTCCGCGCAACCGTTGCGTAGCGAATACGACCACCTGCAGATGTTGCAGGAAAACATTCAGCAACTTGACCGGGACAAGACGGCGTTACAGCAGAACAAGGCAGAACTGGATGAGAAAATTGCCCGGCTGAAGGAGCAGCTTGAGAGTACCGAGTCGGCCTATGAAGCTGCCCGCGCGGCGCGCCTGAAAGCCGGGCCGGAATTGGCTGAAGCCTTGCACATGGATGAACAGCTGGAGCAGCTCAAGGCGGAAAACAAGCAGAAAAACCGGGAGATACTGGAGCGGGAAAAACAGCTGGAAAAAAAGGAAAAGGAACACGAGAGCATCATTTCCGATCTGAAAACTTTCCGTGTGGAAGTAACCGAGCTAGACCGATATTTTCGCACCCATGAGTATCTGGAAAAGATAGCGGCAGACCACGCCCGCGTGGAGCACTTGCTGCAGCGATATGGTGATGCTGAAAGTCAGCTTGCCTCGGAAGAGGGTCATCTGAAGGCATTGGCCGCGCGCAGGATCAAGCTGGATTCTGAACAGTCCGCGGTCAGGCAACAGTACGAGCGCTTGCGGGAGACGTTGCAGGTTGAAGAGGCCAGCCTGGAAAAGCTGCTTGAGAAAAGCAGGCAGCATGATCTGAAAGACTTGCGGGCGGCGCGGGAGAAATGGCAACAGAAGCTGGACAAGCTGCAGGCGCTGGGCAGTTTGCTGGATGAAACCGCGCGGCTGAAAGAGAGCAGCGCAGAATTGCGTTCCCGGCTGAAAGCGATTGACGATATATTGAAGGAAGCAGAAATCGAACAACAGCAGGTGCAGGAAAACCTGAACCGAGCCGAAGCCGCCAGAACGGAGTCGGCTGGCGCACTACGACTGACTCTGCTGGCAAGCAAGGAAGACGCAAAAACCCTGCGAGCTCAATTGGCGCCGGGCCAACCCTGCGCGGTATGCGGATCGGAAGATCATCCCTGGGCAAGCCATTCGCCAGCTCTGGACGGCTTGCTTTCGGAACAGCAGAAAAGACATGAAGAGCTGGAGAAAGAGGAGGCAAAATGGCTGGAAGCGGGTATAAAAGTCAACTCCTTGATTGAACAAAAATCCGCGGAAAGGATAAAAACGAAAGAAGAGCTGACACAAACTGGTGAACTGCTGGAAAACCTGAGCCGAAAGTGGAAGATATCCGGTGAAACCGGGCTGGCCGGCGATCTGTCGGATGCAAGCTCTCGCGAGGCGTTACTGAAAAGCCTGGAGCAGACTAGAGCGTCGCTGGCGAACGTAACCGACAAAGAAAAACAGGCACTGGTCTTCATTGACGAAATCAGAAAAGCCGAAAAGTCCGCCGGCGAACTGCGATCGAAACTGCGTAATCAGGAGCGGCGGCTTGACCAGATGTCCGTTCAGCAAAAAGAGATCGAAGCCGAGCAAAAGCCGGTGATGATGGAAAAGCAGCGTTGCGAAAGGGAGTTGCCTGAGCTAAAGGCCCAGCTGGGCGAGTTTTTCGACCCGGCCATGCTGATGGGCAATATTTCCGAGCTGATGGACAAGACGCGTAGCGAAGTGACCCTGCTGAATAAAAAGAAACAGCGTTGGGAAGCATTGAAACAGCAAATCAGCGAATCCGATAACAGGCTCAAGGTTATCCAGGTGGAGCGCGAACACGCCAGGAAAGCTCTGGAGCAGCTCAAAACTGACCGCGAGCAAACGGATGCGCGCTACAAGGCGATGCTGGATCAGCGTCTGGCCCTGTTCGGCGGGCAGGCTGTAGCGCTGGTTACGCGCAAGCTGGAAGAGGAGGAAGCCGGCGCCAAGCAGGCGCGTGACCAGGCGGCGGATGCCGTTCAACAGGCGATGCAGGAATCGCATAGTCTGGATGCGCTGATCGGAGAAAAGCGATTGTCCCGGCAACGCTCCCGAGAAGACGTGGCCGCTATCGAGGCCAGGTTGCGGGAAAACGCCGAATCCAGAAAGCTGGGGTTCGGCGCTCTGGTGGATTTGCTGGCGCTGGGTGCGGACTGGGTCGATGCGGAACAGTCCGAGATCGAGAAAGTGGACGCGCTGGCCAGCGAAACCGAGGTCCGATTGCGTGAGTGGCGCGAGCAGTTGCACAAACACATGGAAAAGGGCATTCCCGAACAAAAAGAAAACCAGTTGCAAAAAGAAGTGGACGAGCAGCAACAGGCGCTGGAAGGCCTGCGCAAACAGGCGGCTGAACTGGATGTGCTGGTAAAGCAGGACGATGCCAGGCGCGAGCAGCTGGAAAAGCAGAACAGGGAATTGCTGGATTTGCAGAATCGGGCCGAGATCTGGCAAAAAATGAAAGCCGTGATCGGTTCGGCGGATGGCTCCCGGTTTCGCAATTTTGCGCAGAGCGTGACTCTGGATTCGCTGGTTTCGTATGCGAACACTCACTTAATGGAATTGGCTCGCCGCTACCGTATTGAACGTATTGCCGGGTCTGATCTTGGTATTGAAGTTGTGGATACGGAAATGGGCGATGAGCGACGGAGTGTGTATTCACTTTCTGGTGGTGAGTCATTTCTGGTGTCGCTGGCGCTGGCGCTGGGATTGTCTTCATTGAGCGCAGTGCGTACGCCAGTGGAAACCCTGTTTATCGACGAGGGTTTCGGATCACTGGATTCGCGCACTCTGGATACCGCATTGGCTGCACTGGACACACTGCAGGCGCAGGGCCGGAAAATTGGCGTGATTTCACACGTTAACGCACTGGTGGAGCGTATAGGCGTGCAGGTAAAAGTTGCCGCTGCGTCTGCGGGCCACAGCCAGA
>QOAV01000042.1 GCA_003972845.1 Gammaproteobacteria bacterium | reverse complement strand
GACCCTATCGACACTTCCGCCATCCCTGGCGGTCGGTCGACAGTTGTTCCCGACCCTATCGACACTTCCGCCATCCCTGGCGGTCGGTCGATAATTGTTCCTGACCCTATCGACACTTCCGCCATCCCTGGCGGTCGGTCGACAGTTGTTCCCGACCCTATCGACACTTCCGCCATCCCTGGCGGTCGTATGCCGCGGGCGCATGGGCTGCTCTGGCTATGTCTTCTCGAACAGCAGGTCCCAGACTCCGTGTCCCAGACGCTGCCCGCGTTGCTCGAATTTGGTCAGCGGGCGGTATTCCGGTCGCGGCGAAAAGTTGCCTTCACCGGCCAGGTTGATGAAACCGTCGGCGGCGCTCATGACCGCCATGATGTGTTCGGCATAGTCTTCCCAGTCGGTGGCGATATGCGCAATGCCGCCGATTTGGAGTTTTTTCCGGATCAGCGCCACAAAATGCGGCTGGATGATGCGGCGCTTGTTATGGCGCGCCTTGTGCCACGGGTCGGGGAAATAAATATGCGCGGCGGCCAGGCTGGCGTCGGCGATCTGGTTTTCCAGCACTTCCACGGCATCGGCCTGGACGGCGCGCACATTGGTCAGTCCGCGCTCGCGGATCCGGATCAGCAAGCTGCCGACGCCGGGGCGATACACTTCAATACCCAGATAATTGCGTTGCGGATCGTTTTGCGCCATTTCGGCCAGGCTGAGGCCGTTGCCAAAGCCGATCTCCAGCACCACGGGCCGGTCATTGCCAAAAATGGCCGGGAAATCCAGTTGGCCCGCTGTGGGCAGCAAATATTTGGGGCCGAGCTCGTCCAGCGCGCGTTGCTGGCCGCGGGTGATCTTGCCTTCGCGGCGGACGTAGGAACGGATAGGGCGGTGTTTAATCTCGGTCATGGCGTGGGAAAAATTTGCCCCCGGTTCCCGGCCAAATCAAGCGGGAAGCTCCTTTTTGAAAGGGAAGGCCGGGGAGGGATTTTCAGAAAAAAGTCCCGTCAATGGGCGAAGAAGCCGAGGCATATTGTCGACGCGGCATGCGCCCGGCGAGAAATGCCTCGCGCCCGGCCTGTACGGCTTTTTTCATGGCCGAGGCCATCAGCACCGGCTTCTGGGCATCGGCGATGGCGGTGTTCATGAGAATGCCGTCGCAGCCCAGCTCCATGGCCACCGCTGCATCCGAGGCGGTGCCGACGCCGGCATCCACCAGTATGGGCACATTGGCATTTTCCACAATGCTGCGGATGTTGTACGGGTTGCGGATGCCCAGGCCCGAGCCGATGGGCGCGGCCAGCGGCATCACCGCCACGCAGCCCATGTCTTCCAGCGTTTTTGCCGCAATGGGGTCGTCATTGGTGTAAACCATGACCTTGAAGCCGTCTTTTACCAGTTCTTCGGCGGCGATGTAGGTTTCCTGCAAATGCGGAAACAGCGTTTTCTCGTCGCCCAGCACTTCCAGCTTGACCAGATCGTGGCCGTCCAGCAGCTCCCGCGCCAGCTTGCAGGTGCGCACGGCGTCTTTGGCGTTGTAGCAGCCCGCCGTGTTCGGCAGCAGGGTGTATTTGTCCGGTGAAACCACGTCCAGCAAATTTGGCTCGTCGGCGTTCTGGCCGATATTGGAGCGGCGCACGGCAAAGGTGACGATCTCCGCGCCGGAAGCTTCGATGGCCTCGCCGGTTTCCTGCATGTCCCGGTATTTGCCCGTGCCCACCAGCAAACGGGAGGTATATTCGACGCCAGCGATGACCAGCGCGTCGGGTGTTGTACTCATGATAATTCCTCAGCCGCCGCCAATGGCGGTCACGATTTCCACTCTGTCGCCTTCATTCAGTGTGTGGGTAAGGTGTTCATTGCGGGGAATGATTTCCTCGTTGACCTCGATTGCGTAGCGAGTCTTGCCAAGATCTTGCTGTTGCGCAAGATCCGCCAGAGTCAATTTGCTTTCGACGTCGGTATGTTCACCATTAAGCCAGATTTTCATGGCGCGAAGCCTAAAACTCGGGACGGCTCAGGTCAATGGTGAGGTGTGAGGTGTGAGGAGAAGAGTTGCCCCTCCTAACCCCTAACCCCTAACTCCCATCCAGTATAGAATCCGCCCATGCTCATTGACAACCTGCCCGAGTTCTGGCGCCCGGAGACCGATCAGGAAAACATTACCTGGCTATATCTGGACCAGCCAGACGCGGATGAAAACCGTCTGTCGCTGGCGGCATTGAGGGAACTGGATGCCATACTGGGCGAGATTCGGCTGGAAAAACCCAAGGGTGTGGTGCTGTTGTCCGACAAACCCGCCGGATTCTGCGCCGGTTTCGATCTGGACGAACTGGCGGCCCTGGGAGAGGAAAGCGCCGCCCTGGAGTTTTATCGCACTGGCTATCGCGTTATGGACAAGCTCGCCACTCTGCCCATGCCCACGGTGGCCGTACTGCAGGGTGACATCACTCTGGCCGGGCTGGAGCTGGCCCTGGCCTGCGACGCCCGTGTCGGCCTCGATGGCCGGTTTCGCAACCGCGAGCTGGCTCTGGGGTTGTTGCCCGGTTTCGGCGGGCTGGGTCGCTGTTTTCGCCGTTTGGGATCGAGATCGCTGGATCTGCTGCTGTCAGAGCAGCCGTCGGGATTTGGCGAGCCGCCAGTGACCGGGATGTTTGATCGCCTGCTGGTGGATGAGGAGCAGATTGTTCCGACCGTGCGGCGCATGATTGTTCATCCGCGGCAGGAATCATTGCCCGCGCGCTGGAAGCAGTGGCGCATTGCCGGCTGGCTGCGTTATTTGCAGGCGCTCCGGTGGCGACGCAGGCTGCGCAGAAACTGGCTGCCGGCGTTTCATCCGGCGCCGTTCAAACTGATCGAGTTATGGCAAAAGGATGGCGCCGTCGCGCGACCTTTTGTGGTCGGCGAGATTCGTCACGCCGCCCGATTGCTGGCAGGCGAGACAGCACAGAATCTGATTCACGCCGCTTCGCTGCGCCGTGATTATCTGGCCTCCATGAGCAAGTCTGTTAAAAAACTGCATCCGCAACAACTGCTGGTAACCGGAGTGAATCGGGCAAACATGGCGGCAGCGTTGCGGGCGCTGGATTCCGGCATGCGGGTCAGTCTGCACCATGCCGACCCGTATCGTCTGAAGCAGGCCGTGCTGTCGATTCGGCGGCGCGCACAGGGGGCCAGGACCCGGTGGCGGCGGCTCGGCAATCTCCCGGTCGGTCTTGGGGTTGACAAGGATGGCAAGACTCTGCAATACGCCGATGTGGTTCTTGCCGAACCACGGGCGCTGCAGTGGCCGTTGTTTCTACAAAAAAGAAACAATCGTCAGGCGATACTGGTGAACTGTAGCTACGCCTGTAATGCCGCGGAAACCGGCAAACCGGGAAAGGCTCTGGTCATACACAGCATGAACCTGTCAGCGGAGCAACCACTGCTGGAACTGGCGACCGGCTGGAAATCTTCCAGTAAATCGGTGCGCGCCGCCAGGGCTTTCGCGCTGGAACTGGGCTGTTTGCCAGTATCGGTTCGGCTGGAAACCGGCTTTTTGACGGGATATGTCATGGCTGCCGTTATTGATGAAGCGCTGATCCTTATGGCCGAGGGAGCGCCGGCCGGATTGATTGACCGCATAGCCAGGGAGCATGGCATGTTGAAGGGTCCGGTGGAAACTGCCCGTAGTCTCGACGCCGCCGAGCTGCGCGTCATCCTGCCTGCACCACGGAGAATAAATTCTTTGTCACAGGCGAATAGTTTTATACCGGCAGCGTTGCTGCTCAAACGCATGCCATTGCAACGGCAGGAGGAACTATTTCAGCGTCTGCATCTCCGATTCTACAATGCTGCGGTGGAAAGCGTGCATACCCGGCGGGTCAAAAACTGGCAGACGCTGGATGCAGCCCTGCTCGGTGGCGGACTGGTTGCCGATTTTACCGGGGGCATCAGGCGTTCCATCGAACAACAGGGCGCGGATTCATTTGTCGAACGACTTGATTCTCTGGCGCAAAGCCACGGGGCCCGTTTCAAACCTTCCCGAGGCTGGGGCAAATTAGCCGCTCGTTGAATAACTGCGCTATAATCCCCGCCAGTTCGGAGCATACGGCCCAATATAAGGTGACATGAGTGGAAGAAAAATCTTCCGGAAACAATCGTTCTTTGCCCGAGCTGGCGAAATCCCGGCGATGGTGTGATCCGGTCCGCTCCACTTGCCGCAGGTCTCTGTATATACTGCTTTTTCTGCTGCTGCTGGCGGCCCTGCTGGTGGCTGCCGTTCGCATCTGGTTTCCCGGTGCGGACCAGTACAAGGCGCAGCTGGAATCCTACCTCAGTGGTCTCACTGAACAGAATGTTACCATTGGCCATCTGGAAACGCGGTTCCATGGTCTGACGCCCAGTTTTACCGCCAGCAATGTCGTGTTGCGTGAGCATGGTCAGGCGCAACCTTCATTGCTGCTGGGCGCTGTTGACGCCGATATTGATGTTCTGGCGCTGTTGCGTGGCAAGCCCAGGGTCAAGCGTCTGGTGGTGGAATCCCCCAGTCTGATTGTGCAACGCCTGCAAGACGGGCGCTTTGTAGTTGGCGGTATTGGTGTTGGCGTGCGCAGAAAAGGCGGGGATCTGAAACGGACTTTGGCCAGATTGCTGGACCAGAAGCGGGTGGAGTTGCATAACGCCCATATAATATGGCGCGATCTGAAAAATCCCGATGCATCGGCCTTGGTGCTGCCGGATGTGGATATCACATTCATCCGCGACGGCAAAGTACACACCCTGTCCCTGAATGCGGATGCTGGCGCGTTGACGCCGCATATCAAGATCCTTGCAACCATAACCGGCGATGTGCTGGCCGGACCACAGGCCTGGGATGGAGACATCAACGTGCAGATCGAAGCCCTCAATCTGAGCGCCATCCCGCCTGTCATTGCTGAAGCAATCCCGGTGAAGATGGATGGCCTGTTGGGGCTCAAGGCCGAATCCCGCTGGGAAAAGGGTGGTATCGTCTCGGGCAGCGCGGATATCGAGGGCACAGGCGTCGGTATTGGCCTGAATGATGACCACAACAGCATTCGCCTGGCGGATTTCAGCAATCGCCTGCAATGGGGCGGGCGCGTGGCCGAAAACGACTGGGAACTGGTGTCGCGGGGATTTGACCTGCCACTGCAACAGCCGCAGATCCATCTGGGTGGTGATCTGCGCCTGCTGCGACAGCAGGGGAAACTGCGACTGTCACTGGGCCAGCTGGAAATCAAAAGCATCAGCCCGTTCCTTGATGCCCTGTACAACGGCAGGGAGAAAACGCCGGCTCTGAACAAACTCATCGCCATTAAGCCGCAGGGCCGTTTCAGAAATATCGAACTGCTGCTGCCGCAGGGTCTGCAAAGCCCGGACCTGTTTACCCTGAGCGCCAGTGTTGATGGTTTTCACAGTCATCCGTATGAGAAAATTCCTGGCGTCAAGGGTATTTCAGGCAGTTTGAGCCTGAGTAAACTCTCCGGTTGGTTTAGCCTGAACAGCAAGCAGGCGCTGCTGGATTATCCCCATCTGTTCAGTCAGCCCATCAAACTTGATCAGGCCAGCGCCGAATCACGCTGGCGCAAAGACGGCGATAACTGGCTTGTTTCGGTGCAAAATGTGCGCGTGAAAAATGAGGATATCGAAGCCGATGGGTCGGTGGATGTGGCGCTTCCCGGCGATTACTCGATTTCTCCCCGGTTGAAGCTGGATGTCAGCTACCGAAACGGTCGCGGAGAGCATGCTGCGCGCTATTTTCCGGACCGGATCATGTCCCCGAAACTGGTTAAATGGTTGAAACAGTCCATCAAGGCCGGCAAGGTAACCCAGGGCAGCGTGAAACTGGAAGGGCCGGTCAGGGCTTTTCCTTTCTATCATGGCGAAGGGACTTTCATCGCTCATGCGGACATAGCCAATGTCACTCTGGATTATTTCCCCGGCTGGCCACCGGTAAAGAATTCCGATATTTCTCTCCGGTTTAGCGGCCCGGCAATGACCATCACCGGTAGCGGCGGAACCTTCGCAGAGCAGACCATACGCTACGCCAATGTGTTCATAGCCGACCTCAAAGCGAAAGACAATCACCTCCGCATCCAGGGTGAATTGACAGGACCGTCGGCTGCCGTAGCAGATTTCCTTACCAGCGGGCCGCTGCGGGGCAAGAACGCCAAACCGTTGCATGGCTGGTCTGCCAGCGGCGAAGGCGATACCACGCTGGATCTGGATCTGCCGTTGTCCAGGCCATCTGCACTGAAGCTGACCGGGCACTATCTTCCCAGGGATGTGACCCTGCGTATTCCCGGCGGTATAGAAATCACCCATCTGAACAACCGCATCGAATTCACCGAGAACCTGGTGCAATGCAACAACCTGACCGGAAAAATGCTGGGGGGAGACGTTTCCATTGATATCAGCACGCCAAAACCGCAACGTTTTGCCGAGGTGCTGGTGGAAGCCACAGGCAGCGCTGACCCGGAACACTTGCAGAGTTTTCTGGGCGAGACCATTTCCAGCGCCCTTTCCGGCAAGGCAGCCTGGGACGGCGCCGTGCGCATAACCCGGCAGGGCGTGAAGATGGAAATAAATTCTGATCTGAAAGGCCTGGCCAGCTCGGCGCCTGCGCCTTTGAACAAACCGGCAAAAGCGCGCTGGCCGCTGGCGCTCAAATCCAGCTTTGCCAGCAATGAGAACGACAGAACCACTTTTTCCATTAAATCCCGTCTGTACGGAAACATGGTGTTTTCCGGCAAGGCCGGAAATTATGGCCTGGAATCGGCAAAAATAGCAGTAGGCTCCAGCCGCGGCGGCTGGCCCGGCAAGGGCGTGGTGGAAGTCACTGTTGATGCCAAAAAACTCGATGCTGATGCATGGCTGGATTTTTTTGCTGCAGATCGGGGAAAGCCTGCGGGAAAACCCGGCGGCAAAAAAACCGGCGGTAAAAAAGCCGGGTTTGCGAAAAAGCTTAATCGCATCTCCGGCAAGACCGGTCAGTTGCATGTCTGGTCCCGGGAGTTTGGCGCGCTTGATTTCGCCTTTGAGCGTAAGGCCGGTAGTTCTGTCTGGAGCGGTTCGACCAGCGGCGACGCCATTGATGGCAAGGTCAGGTTTGCCTGGTCCCCGCGAAGCAAGATGGTGGATGCAACGCTGAAGCATTTGTACTGGCCAAAACCAGGCCGGGCGGATCGCGTTAAAGAGAAAAAAGAGAAAAAAGAGAAATGGAACGCCGGCAATCTGCCGGATATCAAACTGGTGGTGCTCGAAACTCGATACGAACAGATGAAGCTCGGGAAGATGAATCTGGTGATGAAGCCCGGCCGATCTCACTGGGAGATTCACCGTCTGGACCTGACGCGACCCGATATGACGCTGAAAGTAACTGACCGTGCAGTTGTGGGTGAGCCGGGGCCGGCGGCCGAAACCGCATCGGCAGGAAAAAGCTCGGCCACTCATCTCAACATGGAACTGAAAAGTACGGATGTGGCGGCGACTCTGGCGGCGCTGGGCTATCCGGACCAGATAGTAGCCAGATCAGCCGATGTGGATGGCGCCATATACTGGCAGGGTGGTCTGGAAGATTTCAGTTGGGCTATTCTGAATGCAGACA
>QOAV01000125.1 GCA_003972845.1 Gammaproteobacteria bacterium | reverse complement strand
TTCTCTGGGTCGTAGTACCAGGAAACCTTAAAGCGGCTTTGCTCTGTTTTTGGCTGTAGTTTGAGGCCAGGCAGTTCAGCAAGCGCTCGTCGTACACGATCCGCATTCCAGTCATGGTCGATATGATCGGCCCAATAGGCATCTTCAGTCAGCGAGCGGCCATAATGAATGCGAGTTCCCAGACTACTGATCAGAATGTCCGGGACAGGAACATGCCGTTTCTTTATAACTGCCAATGCGGAATCCAGCCGTCGGCCAGTGGCGATACCGAACGTCACGCACTTACGGTTTTGTCTCATCACCTCAGAGAACTGCGCTAACGCTGATTGATCACCTAACAAGTTCTGATCCAGGTCGCTAAAAATGGCGCGGTCGCGATAGCGCACAGCGCGTGGTGCCGATAGCCCGCTGATAACTGGCCGGGATTTCCGGTGTAGCACTTTCACCCTGGCCATGTATTTTTCAGCATGAGCATGCCAGGTGTAGTGCCGCGCCACCCCTTCAATACCGTTTTTCGAAGCACGCAACCAGGCATTGGGCCTTGTAAGTAGCTTCAGTAATGCCTCCGTAATAGCCCTCTTATCGAGCGGATCCACCAGTTCACCGTTGCGGCAATTGGCGATAATATCTACCGGCCCGCCATTTTCAGTTGCCACCACAGGCAGGCCGCTTGCGGCGGCCTCCAGGATAGTCAGCCCAAACGGTTCAGTCAGTGCCGGATTGATAAATACACCACCACTCGCTGCAGCCAGGCGATAGATCTCCGGCACTTCATCAGGCTGATGACGCTTGGGCAAAGCTACTTTGCCATATAGGTCATAGCTATCGATCGACAACAGAATATTGGTCAAGACTGTCTGAGCGCCCGCATCCATATCACGGATTTCATCACGGCTCCCCGCGACGATCAGTACATTGGATAGTTGTTGCAGCTCGTGGGATTCGCCAAAAGCTTCCAGAAGTGTCAGTATGTTTTTACGCTCATCCGGACGTGACAAAGCAAGTATAAGCGGTTTTCCAGGCTCCCTGAGAAAACCATCCAGTTGACGCAGAAAAACGATCTTCTCCCCGTCTTCGGGAGGATGGAACTGCTTGAGATTAGTGCCGGGTGGAATGACTTCCATGCAATTCGGATCATAATAATTATACAACCCATACTGCTCGTCAATTTCGTTTCTGGTACTCGTAATCACCAAATCAGCATTAGCTAGCACATCCTCTTCAGCTTCAATCCTTCTTTCAATATTGTAGGTAGTTTCGATCTCCTCACTGGAGAGTCCCTTGGCCAGTAGTTGATGGCGCTTGTCACGTCCAAGTGAATGACCGGTGTGTATCAGTGGCACGCCCAGCAAGTTGGCGAGCCTGACCCCCACGTAGCCGGCATCTGCATAGTGACTATGAACGATATCGGGCATACGGGATTGATCGTTGAGCCACGCCATCAGGTTGTCCGTAAAGCTGTCGAGATGATCCCATAGCTGTTCCTTTGGGATGTATTCCTCAGGTCCGGCATCAATGCGCACAATTCGCGCCTTGTCGGACAATGGCTCGACTGTCGGCGCGTAGTCGCTACTCAGCCCCGGATCGATCACTCGCCGCGTAACCAAATCCACGCGCTCGACATCATCACACTTGGCGAGAGCCCTGGTCAGATCGACGACATATTTTGTCTGCCCGCCAGTATCGGCGTCACGGCCAAGTTCCAGATGGTGCCCCCGGATCAAGCCGTGAACACTGATCAACAAGAGATAACGTTTATTTGCCGCGTTTTTCATTCGAGGATTAACTGTTAACGAGACCAATCAGTTATATTTTTTGTACACCGTAGTAATGCCTGCCATAAGGAAGCTGAACCAGAACTATACAGCATACATTGTCTGCGCAGCACTACTTGTCATCGCAACCTGCCCGAATCATTCACGAAGCAGGCCAGCCCGAAAATTTTTTGATAAGGAATGGCGAAAGTATCGGAATTAAAAAAACAGGCAGCACGCTGGCCAAGCGCATGTCGGTCAATCATTGTTTTGTAGAGGGAAAATGGAGGCTGGAGCCGGAGTCGAACCGGCGTACACGGCTTTGCAGGCCGCTGCATAGCCACTCTGCCATCCAGCCTGAAATCAAGATAACGCGGGGCGTTGCGCCCGGTGTGTCAAAGATAATAAAAAGGGGAAAGCGAGGCTTTCCCCTTTTTCATATCTGGAGCGGGAAACGAGATTCGAACTCGCGACCCCGACCTTGGCAAGGTCGTGCTCTACCAACTGAGCTATTCCCGCTTGCGAGGAGCAGGTATTGTATGCACCGCACCCCCACTGTCAAGCGCAATCAACCGGTGGGCGTCATTTTTTCATAAGGGCTGGCCATGCCGCCTTCAGGTATTTGAGCATGGACCAGAGGGTCAGAAAACCGGCCACATAGAGCAGCGCCTCGCCGATCTGAAACAGCCAGCCGCCGCTCTGGTCGGTGAACAGTAACAGGGTGATGGCGGTCATCTGCGCCGCGGTCTTGAACTTGCCGATCCAGGATACCGCCACCGTTGCGCGGCTGCCGGCCTCCGCCATCCATTCGCGCAAGGCGGAAACAACGATTTCACGGCCGATGATCACCGCCACGGTAATGGTCAGCAACGGCAACGCCCAGACCTTTTCCTGCACCAGGGGATTGGCCACCAGCAGCACCAGAGCCGTGGCCACCACCAGCTTGTCTGCCACCGGATCGAGAAAAGCGCCGAAGGCCGACGTCTGCTGCCATTTTCTTGCCAGATAGCCGTCCAGGGCATCGGTAATGGCGGCTACCAGGAACAGGCCGGCGGTAAGCCATGGGCGGAATTCCCAGGGAATGTAATAGGCCAGCACGAAAACCGGAATAATGAGTATGCGGAGGATGGTCAGCTGATTAGGCAGTCCTTTCATGTTGTTGTTTTACCCATGCAGTTCGTCATAAATTTTTTGCGCCAGTGTGCGGTTGATGCCGGGTACGCTGGCAAGGTCATCAATGCCCGCTCGTTTCACTTCCTGCAGGCCGCCAAAGCTTTTCAGAAGCATCTGGCGCTTTTTCGGCCCGATGCCGGTAATGCCTTCCAGCGGCGATGTCGATCGCTTTTTGGCGCGCGCCTGGCGGTGGCCGGTAATGGCAAAACGATGCGCCTCGTCCCTTACCTGCATCAGCAGTAACAGGGCGGGCGAATCGGGGCCCAATATAACAGGCTCGGAACGATCAGGCAGCACCAGTTTTTCCATCCCGGCCCTGCGCTCCGGGCCCTTGGAAATGCCGATGATGCGGGTCAGCGGCACATCCATGGCGGCGACTATTTCACTGACCGCCGCTACCTGCCCCTTGCCGCCGTCGATCAGCAATATGTCGGGGATGTTCAATTCGCCCGATTCTACCCGCTTCAGACGCCGCTCCAGCACCTGCTGCATGGCGGCATAATCATCACCGGCCTGAATGTTGCGGATACGGAAACGTCGGTAGTCTGATTTTCGCGCCCCGTTACGATCGAACACGACACAGGAGGCGACTGTTTCCTCACCCTGGGTATGGCTGATATCAAAACATTCGATACGCGCAGGCGGCGACTCCAGACCCAGCGCCGTTTGCAGCGCATCGTAACGGTTGTCCAGCGCTTCCTGACTGGCAAGTTGCAGGCGCAAGGCGTCATTGGCGTTGGTTTTGGCCATGCGCAACCAGTGGGCCCGGTCGGACTTGACGCGATGCTTGATGCGCACGGCATAATCAGAGCGCTCAGACAGCATGGTTTCAATCAGCGCTCGATCTTCCGGCTCGATGCTGACCAGCACCTCACGCGGCGGCGGATGCTCCAGATAATGCTGTTTCAGGAAAGCCGCCATGAGTTGGGCTGGAGACTGGGCCAGATCCAGCCTCGGAAACCAGCTGCGGCCGCCGAAATTCCGGCCCTGACGAAAAGAGGTCAGATGCACGCAGGCTTTTTGTTCTTCCATGGCCACGGCGATCACGTCCATATTGCCGTGCGCCGATTCGATGTACTGTTTTTCCTGCACCCGCCGCAACCGGGCGATGCGGTCGCGTAACACGGCAGCTTGTTCAAAAGCCAGTCCGGCTGACGCCTGTTCCATTTTTTTAACCAGGTCGTTGATCAGGGTATGGCTCTTTCCTTCCAGAAACAGCTCGGCCTGACGCACGTCTTCGAGATAGCGGGAGCGCTCGATCAGACCGACGCAGGGCGCAGTGCAACGTTCAATCTGGTATTGCAGACAGGGCCGTGAACGATGTTTGAAATAACTGTCCTCGCACTGGCGCAGGCTGAACACCCTGATGACATGATTAAGGAATTCATGGGCGGCGCCAGCGCTGGGAAACGGGCCGAAATAGCGCCCTTCTTTCTTCCTGGCACCTCGATATAAGACAAAACGCGGAAATTCGTCGCTGGTGAGCAATATATACGGATAGGACTTGTCGTCCCTGAGCAATATGTTGTATTTCGGCCTGAGACTCTTGATCAGGTTCGATTCCAGCAACAGGGCCTCGTTTTCCGTATGGGTAACGGTGGTTTCGATAGCGGTTACATGGCGCATCATGGCAGCGGTTTTGGGCGCCATGCCGGATGGCCGGAAATAGCTCTGCAGACGGTTGTGCAGGTTTTTCGCCTTGCCCGCATAGAGGGTTTCACCCGCATCATTTTTCATCTGATAGACGCCGGGAGAGCGCGACACGGTTTTCAGAAACTGTTGGGCATCAAACGACACGGCAGAAATTGTTTTACCTCGGGGGCGGCTGGCCCTAGAATCTGCCACCTTAACGAACTCAAGTGAAGAGACCAACCCATGAAAATGTCCGCTTTTGACATCCGCGTCGGCAATCTGATCGAATATAATGGCAAGCTTTGGCGCGTACTCAAGACCCAGCATGTCAAACCCGGCAAGGGCGGCGCTTTCATGCAAGTGGAAATGAAGGAAATCGCCGAGGGCACCAAGCTCAATGAGCGCTTCCGTTCCGAGGACAAGGTGGAAAAGGCTCATGTGGAACCGCGCCAGATGCAGTACCTCTATGCCGACGGCGAAGATTTCGTTTTCATGGACATGGAAAACTTCGAACAGCTCACTGTTCCCGGCAATGACCTGGAAGACCAGGCCGGCTTCCTCATACCCAACATCGAAGTGCAGGTCAATTTTCACAACGACCGCCCCATCGGCATCGAATTCCCCGCCAACGTCATACTGGAAATTGTCGACACCGAAGCCTCGATCAAAGGCCAGACCGCCACCAGCTCCGGCAAACCGGCCAAACTGGAAACCGGCCTCGTGGTCACCGTGCCGCAATTCATCAACGCCGGCGACCGCATCAAGGTCAATACGCAAACGGGCGAGTATGTGGAGCGGGCCAAGGACTGACGTCTGGCGAGTAACGGCCCGGCCGGCAACCGCACCCGAGATTTTTCATGCGTACCGCAGCCATCATCCTGAACTGGAACAATGCAACGGAAACGGCTGACTGCGTCCGCAGTCTGCAAGCATGGACCGCACCTCCGCAAACCATTTATGTGGTAGACAATGCATCCGCCCCTGCCGATGTCGAGGCGCTGCGCGAACTGACTGGCGTGACTTTGATCATCAACGACCGCAACCGGGGTTACAGCGGCGGAAACAATGTGGGCATGCGTGATGCAATTTCCGATAGCCATGAGGCCATCCTGCTGCTCAACAACGATGCGAGAATCACGGAAGCGGATTATTCCACACTGGCGGAAACCATGGAGAAAGACCCGAGCGTCGCTGTCGCCGGCCCACTGATCTACGATGGCGACGGCCTGCGTCTGCAGAATGCTGGCGGACGGGACATTGGCCTGCACTATATCAGTCACTACTCCAGCCCGCTCGACTCCAACCAGACCTACGACGTCGATTATGTATCCGGAACCGTGGCTTTGTTTCGCGTCAGCGTTCTCGGCAAGGTCGGGCTGCTGGACGAGGACTATTTTTTCAGTGGAGAAATCGCTGATATATGCAAGCGCATACAGCGCCAGTTGCCCGGCCAGCGCATCGTCATCGACCCACATGCAAAAGCTCGCCATGATCTCGGGATTTCGTCAGATAACCGCGCCACGCTGTATACCTATTATACCGTGAGGAACCGCTACCTCTACATCCGCAAACACCGGCTGGCCCTGTTGCCGGTGCTGTTTCCCTACTGGATGTACCGGCATCTGCGTCATGCCTGGTCGGCGTGGCGCATGCAGCAGAAAGACTCTGCCCAGCTCATACTGGTGGGCATCTATCACGGATTGAAGGGTCGCTTTGGCGGCTTCAGCGAACAGTAAACCATGGCTTCACCCGTAAAAAAAATCACTGTCGTCATCCCCAACTGGAACGGTCTCGACCATCTGGGCAAATGCCTGGACGCCTTGCGCGCCCAGACCTTTGGCGATTTCGCCGTGATCGTGGTCGACAACGGCTCGGAAGATGATTCAGTAGCTTTCATCCGAAAAAACTATCCCGAAGTCGATATCATCGAAACAGGCAGCAATCAGGGCTTCGGCGCGGCCTGCAATGCCGGCATAACAGCCAGCAATTCACCCTCTATTGCCCTGCTCAATAACGACACTGTCGCTGATCCGGACTGGCTGGGCGAGCTGGCCGCTGCCATGGATAACGCACCCGAGTCGGTAACGATGCTGGCCTCGAAAATGGTACAAATGCAGGACAACGCGGTGATTGATGATGCCGGTGATATACTGACCTGGCGCGGCGGTACGTTTAAACGCGGGCACGGGCAACCGGCCAGCGATTTTGACCGACAAATCGAAGTGTTTTCACCTTGTGCTGGCGCAGCTCTTTACCGCAAAGACGCTCTGATCAGCGCCGGGCTGTTCGACGAATCGTTTTTTCTGTACCTGGAAGACATCGATCTTGGCCTCAGAATGCGATTGAACGGCGGCTCATGCAGGTACATTCCGTCGGCAATCGTCCAGCACATCGGCCACGGCAGCAGCTTTCCCCACGATCGCTACGTTTTTTTCATCGCCAGAAACCGCCCCACCCTGTTTATGAAGAACTTTCCGATGTCGGTACTGGCGCGGCACATTCATTCGCTGATCTATGGCTGGTTTTTCTACTATTTGGCTTATAATCGCCCCGGACCATATATCAGAGGCACCCTGGCGGCGATCAAGAATCTGCCTTCCAGCATCAAAAAAAGACAGACGGCGCAACCCCGGTTGAGTAAAAAGGAAATGCACAGTTTATTGAGCAACGATTGGCCGGAAATCAGCCTGTTGCAACTGATCAGAAACCGCCTGAAGGCTTTTTCGCTGTGAGGCTTCGTTTGCAGCACAACCCGTTATCACTACGGGCCAATGATAGCGACCGCGCGTGCTGGTATTGTCGCCTGACCATGGCGATACTTTCTTCATCCCGGAAACTGCGCTGAGCCAGCCCATGGAAAACAGTCCAGCCATCCAGATCAGCGACTTGTCGAAGTGCTACCAGATCTACCGCAAGCCGCATCACCGCCTGCTGCAGGCCATATTCAGAAATCGGCGTTATTACAAGGAATTCTGGGCCACCAGGGATATCAGCTTCACGGTGGAAAAAGGCACCACAGTGGGCATCGTTGGTCAGAACGGCTCGGGTAAATCC
>QOAV01000152.1 GCA_003972845.1 Gammaproteobacteria bacterium | reverse complement strand
ACTTATTTGAACAGCTTGGACTTGTCTACCAGATCCACATGAGCGCGCTTGAAGCAGGTCCACTTTTGGGTCTCTTTATCATAAACAGAGTTGACGAAGCAGTGCCAGTTTTCTTCGTCAACGAAGTTTTTGTCGGCGCGGTAGTAGAAACCCGGATAACGGGATTCCTGACGAAATTCAATGTGTTTCAAATGAGCTTCAGCCGTCACAACGCGGTGGTAGTTCTCCCACGCTCGCAGCAATTCGTGCAGGTCCTTGGCGCGCATCTTCCGGGCATCTTCCTTCAGCAGGTCCAGCTTCTCACCGGCCACTTTCATCATTTCAGCGTTGGTGGTGTAGTAAGTCGCCACACCAGCCACATACTCGTCCATGATCTTCTGCAG
Organism: Gammaproteobacteria bacterium; assembly: GCA_003972845.1. Classification (GTDB taxonomy): domain Bacteria; phylum Pseudomonadota; class Gammaproteobacteria; order QOAV01; family QOAV01; genus QOAV01. The sequence goes on along the minus strand of QOAV01000152.1, from coordinate 7,299 downwards.
ACGAAGCTGCAGCATTTTTGGCGCAATGTAGTTCGGATTGACATCAATCGCCGTGGTGTAATTCTTGTGCTCGAGGTAGTTACGCACCGGCTTGTAGATCTCTTCGACCAGATCTTCAACAGAGGTATCCAGCTCCGGCTTCAGATCAGCGTTATCCAGACAGTACTTGACCATCGCCTTGGCGGCAATACGACCTTCAGCGTGAGAACCCGAAGAGAACTTGTGGCCGGATGCGCCAACACCATCGCCAGCCGTGAACAGGCCGCTAACGGTGGTCATGCTGCGATATCCCCAGTGCCAGCCCTTCGGCAGGTGATCCGGGATACCTTCACCCAGGCCTTCCTCAGTCGGAGCGCCGACGTCAGTCGGCCCAGAAACCCAGATACCGCAGCAACCGGAGTGTGAACCCAGCAAATAGGGCTCGGTGGGCATCAGCTCGGAGTTTTTCTTCTCCGGCTCGATGTTTTCACCCACCCAGATACCACACTGACCGACGCACATGTCGAGGAAATCTTCCCAGGCCTCTGCTTCCAGATGCTTCGCCTCACGAGAAGACAGCGTTTCACGCAGATTGGCTAGAGCGCTGACGGTATCCATGTAGATGGGACCGCGACCTTCCTTCATCTCTTTCAGCATAAGGTGATTACGCAGGCAGGATGCAGGGACAGAAGCGGCGCCGTAGGGAGGATAATCGTTCAGCATCTCAGCGTTGCGCTCCAGGTACACCTCGCCTTGAGCGTTGATCGCTTTTGCCTTGAAAAGCAGGAACCACGCACCAACAGGGCCGTAACCGTCTTTGAAACGATTGGGTACGAAGCGATTTTCCATCTGGGTCAGCTCGGCGCCGGCCTCGGCGGCCATGGTGTAGGTGGAACCAGCGTTCCACACCGGATACCACGCACGACCCTGGCCTTCTCCCACAGAACGCGGGCGGAACAGGTTTACACAACCGCCGGCAGCCAGCAGGACGGCTTTTGCCTTGTACACAAACAGCTTGTGCTCACGAACGGAGAAACCCACTGCGCCAGCAATACGGTTCTTGTCGTTCTTGTCGTTAACCAGCTTGACGATGAACACACGCTCCTGAATGTTTTCGACCCCGAGCGCTTTTTTGGCCGCTTCAGCAACGATCCATTTGTAGGATTCGCCGTTGATCATGATCTGCCACCTGCCGGATCGTACCGGCTTGCCGCCGTCTTTCAGCGGCGTCATGCCTTTGGAGCCGTCGAAACGTTCACCGTTCTGGTCAGTCTTCCAGATCGGCAGACCCCATTCCTCGAACAGGTGAACGGATTCATCAACGTGACGACCGACATCGTACGCCAGATCATCACGGGTGATTCCCATCAAATCATTGGAAACCATACGGGCGTAGTCAGCAGGATCCTGCTCCGTGCCAATGTAGGTGTTGATGGCAGACAGGCCCTGGGCAACAGCACCGGAACGATCCATGGCTGCTTTATCAACCAGCTTGATCTTCAGGCCCGTGCCTTCCGCCCAGCGCATGATTTCGAATGCAGCACCGCAACAGGCCATGCCACCGCCAATCAGAAGTATATCCACTTCCTCTTCGACGATCTCGGGATGACCAAACCCATATTCAGACATTTGAAAAACCTCTATCTTTATCAGCTGTTCAGGCGATCAACCCTGCAGGTTGATCAGTTCGCTGCGATCGCCAGCGCGGTAGCCGTTCTCATCGGTGAAAAAACCTGGCTCTTCAATCCTGGACAGATCAGCTGCAGGCTTGCCGGCGTAAGGATCGATAGAACCTTCCGGCGTGGTGCGAATCGGGAACTTGAAGCGCTTCATAACGCCATTGCGGAACTTGATGGTCCACATGATGGAGTCGGAACCGCGCAGAGGCTGCACGGAACCACCCAGAGGCACAATGTCCGCATAGTGACGACATTCGATGGCGTTTTGCGGACAAATCTTGACACAGCAATAGCACTCCCAGCACTGCTCGGGCTCCTGGTTGTATGATTTCATGGCATGGCCGGTTTCAGAGCCGTCCTCATCCAGCTTCATCAGGTCGTGCGGACAGATATACATACACGCGGTTTTGTCCTGCCCCTTGCAACCGTCGCACTTTTCGGTACGCACATACGTAGGCATCGTTAACTCTCCGGGTTATTTGAATTTTAACGTTTCGGCAACAATGTCCGGCACAAAATACCGATCAGTATCCGAAAGCCTGGTGAAATCCGCCGAAAACCGGCAAAGAGAATGTAATCGCAGCAGAACAGCAACACCGATCAGCCATATCACCAATCCCATCAGGGACTTTTATTTTTTCTGCAGCCATAAGGGAGGGCATTTTTAACACAATCACCGGGCGCCCGGTATCTAGCTAATGGGGAGTATAACAGGCCGGAAAACGCCGCTGTCAGAAGCACAAGAGCCCACTGGATGAAACCCGACGGGCCCTCGGCGAAGAGAAGCGGACAGGAAAACGGGCGTTATTGCGCGGCTTCTTGCGTAGCTTCTTGCGTGGCTTCTTGCGCGGTTTCTTGCGCGGCTTCTTTCGCTGCAATCTGTTTTTTTGCTTCGCGAAACCTGCGCAACAGCTCATTATACGTGGCTACCACACGACCTTTCTCGGCGGTTTTTTCCACGTTGTCGCGCTCAAAGCCGGCAATACGCTCTTGCAGCTTTATCACTTCGGCCTCGGCTTTCTTGCCAGACCGCAACTGGTACGCTTCCAGGTTTTCACGCAAACGCTTGAGTAAGTCGTGATTGACCTGAATCATGGCGTTCAGATTTTCCAAACGGGTGTCGCGGGCGAATATGATGAACTCTTCCTTGTCGTAGACGCTGAGCATACGTTGCCACTCGGCTTCTTCCTTCGCTTTGCGCGCCTGTTCTCGCCGTTCCTCGGCTGCCGCCATTTTACGTGCATGCAATTCAGCAGCAGTAGGCGGCACATCTTTTTCATCCACAACCACGCCTCGAGCGTTCAACGCAGTCCACTTGGAATCCTCACATTCCTGCGCTGCGGCATCGCCATAATGCCATTTGCCGTCTGCATCCTGACATTTGGTAATGCGGGCTCCGGCGACCAGGTGCTGAGGAACCAACATACCCGCCAGCAAAGCCAGCGCTGGCGCGGTCATCATAAGGGATTTTTTCATCGACACTTTTTCTCTCCAGGAACGATATCTACACCCATTAAAGTAGACCAGCGCTTCACGGAGTCAAGAACGACGCCTTATGGGGACGGTTGCCGCCCGGCCCACCAATACAGGAACAAACCCGCCAGCACCATGGGTATGCTGAGCAAATGGCCCTTGGTCAGCCAGCCGAATGCCACGAAACCGATTTGCCGGTCGGGCTCGCGGAAGAATTCCACCACGAAGCGAAACAAACCGTAAAAAATCAGAAACAGCGCCGACACTCTGCCGGTAGCGCGCGGTCTGGCGGAATACACCCACAGAATCGCGAACAGAACCAGCCCCTCCAGCGTCGCTTCATATAACTGCGACGGATGACGCGGAATATTGTCCAGACGGGGAAAAACGACGCCCCAGGCCACATCCGTTGGCCGGCCCCACAATTCCTGGTTAACAAAATTGGCCAGACGCCCGATGAAAAAACCCGGCGGCGTCAGCGGCGCAACAAAATCCATGGTGCGAAGAAAACTGGCTCCGCGCTGACGGCCGAACCACCACATGGCAATCAGTACACCGATCAAACCGCCGTGAAACGACATGCCGCCATCCCAGATATAGAGAATGTTGACGGGGTTTCGCAGATAGAAATCCAGATTGTAAAAAAGTACGTAACCGATGCGCCCTCCCAGCACCACGCCCCACATGCCATAAAACAGCAAGTCGCCGATTTCTTCCTGCGTGAACGGCGAATCCGGCCGCCTGGCGCGCAATATACCCAGCCACCAGAACAACAAAAACGCCACAAGATAGGCAATGCCATACCAGTGTACGGACAACGGCCCGATATGGATGGCGACGGGGTCGATATTCGGGTGCATAATCATGGCGCCGGATTATGAAGCAAGCACCAGCCTGCCGCCAGCCGCAACGGGGAACAAAACCATGCACAGCAATCACCTGATCGACGAAACCAGCCCCTATCTGCAACAACACGCCCACAACCCGGTGGATTGGTATCCCTGGAGCGACAAAGCGCTGCAAAAAGCGCGTGACGAAGACAAGCCCATCCTGCTGTCCATCGGTTATTCCGCCTGCCACTGGTGCCATGTCATGGAGCACGAATCGTTCGAGGATGAATCGGTTGCGGCAATCATGAACGAACGATACATCTGCATCAAAGTGGATCGCGAAGAACGGCCGGATCTAGATAAAATCTACCAGCTTGCGCACCAGATGCTGACCCAGCGGCCAGGCGGCTGGCCGCTCAACGTGTTCCTTGCGCCCGACAATCATGCGCCTTTTTTTGCCGGGACCTATTTCCCGAAAGAACCGCGCCACGGTCTGCCCGCCTTTCCCGACCTGCTGCGCCGGGTCGCAAGCTGGTTCCATGAAAACCGCGACCAGCTGAAAGAGCAGGAAGCCGCCATCCGCTCGCGTTTTCAGAGCATCGAACCCGGCGGCCATACCGAAGAAATCAGGCCTGACGTTCTGGATCAGGCGCTGAATCAGCTGCAGCAACAATACGACCCGGTACATGCCGGTTTTGGCGGCGCGCCCAAATTCCCGCATCCCACCAATCTGGAATTCCTGCTGCATTACACAGCCAGCCACCCGCAAAATACCTCTGCCCCCGACATGCTTCGCCACAGCCTGCAAGCCATGGCGTCCGGCGGCATCTATGACCAGCTCGGCGGCGGTTTCTGTCGATACGCTACCGACGAACTGTGGATGATTCCGCACTTCGAAAAAATGCTCTACGACAACGCACAACTGATGCCGCTTTATGTGGACGCATGGCGCATTTTCGACGACGAGGTCTTTCGCCGCGTTGCCGAACAAACCGGCGAATGGGTTTTACGCGAAATGCAGTCGCCCGATGGCGGCTATTACTCGACGCTGGACGCCGACTCCGAAGGCGAAGAAGGCAAATTCTACGTCTTCAGCGCCGACGAATTCCGGCAATTGCTCAGCGATGATGAGTGGGCTGTCGTACGCTCGCGCTACCAGATCAAAGGCAAGCCCAATTTCGAAGGCAAGGCCTGGCATCTGCATATCTTCAGCACTGACGAAGAAGTGGCGAAAAAAACCGGCTTGCCCGAAAATCGCGTACGCGAACTCATCGCCTCGGCTCACGAAAAACTGTTCGCGCATCGCGAGAAACGCATCCACCCCGGTCGCGACGAAAAAAACCTTACCAGCTGGAACGGCATGATGATCAAAGCCATGGCGCACACGGGCAGGTTGCTGGATCGTCGGGACTTTATCGACTCCGCCGAACGCGCCCTGACTTTCATCCAGACCACCATGCTCTGCAACGGCCGATTGCTCGCCACGCATAAAGACGGCAAAACCCATTTGAACGCCTATGTGGACGATTATGTACTGCTCATCGACGCCGCTCTTGAACTGTTGCAAACCCGCTGGCAAACCAGCCACCTGAATCTGGCGACAACACTGGCGGACAACCTGCTGACGCATTTTGAAGACAGGGAAAACGGCGGATTCTATTTCACCTCTGACGACCACGAGGCCCTGCTGCACCGGCACAAACCCACTGCTGATGACGCCACGCCTTCCGGTAACGGCGTCGCCGCGCAGGTTTTACTCAAACTGGGGCACCTGCTGGGCGAAACCCGTTACCTGGACGCAGCCGAGCGCACGCTGAAATGGCTCTATGCGAGTATCGCCAGCTACCCATCCGCTCACGGCTCCGGTCTGATTGCCATTGAAGAATATCTTTCGCCGGGACGGAACATCATTCTGCGCGGCAACCCGGCGGAGCTGGACGCATGGTCGGCAAAAGCGGCGCTGTCTTTTCACCCGCAAAAACAGGTTTACGCCATTCCTGATGACGAAATCGGCCTGCCCGGCGTTCTGGCCGCACGCCAGGCGCACAATGGACCCGTGGCCTATGTATGCTCCGGCCACCAGTGCAGCGCTCCCCTTACTGACATCAATGATCTGTAGCCGCACCGGAACCTGATAAAGATGAAATCAGCGTTTGACATTAGCATATTAGAGTATTATTATTTTCCTATTGATTCTATATATGTAAATGCTAAACCTTCTGGAGACCAGACCATGAAAAAACTGATTATTGCTTTATCGCTGGCCATGGCTGCCGGGGCCGCAAGCTACAACGCCAACGCCAGCTTTTTTGATTTTGGCGACGACGACAGTTGCGAGTGGAAAATGGGACCCAACGGGCCGTGGTGCGAGCCGGACGACAACGACTGGCCGGAATGGACGCCCATGTACTGGATGGAAGAAATGATGGACGAATGGGATGACGATGACGACGACGATTACTGGCGTTATGGCCCGCCGCGTGGATATTACGGAGGTGGTTACGGCGGCGGTTACGGCGGCGGTTACGCTCCCGCTCCCCAGGCCTACCCACCTGCGCCTCAAGCCTACAGCGAGCCTTATCCGGCGCCCACCGAGCCGGCAGCGCCCGCGCAGCCAGCGCAATCGGGCGGTTGCAAATAAGCGCTAACGCCAGTTCATACGAGAAAGGCCGACTTTTCAGTCGGCCTTTTTTCGGTTGCTATCCCACATCTTTCCAGTTCCACCATTTCAGTTTTTCGGGGTCGTGGCTGGATCCGCTGGCGAAATACACCGCGCACCGAAAAACATATAACACACAGCGGTCGATATGGACGCCGCGCAGTTCACACAGGTTTTCATAGAGTTTTTCCGGGTCGGCGTCTTTCAGTTCCGCCACGGAATGAAAACCGAGATCTTCAAAATCCCGCGCCAGACTCGGCCCGACGCCGGGAATGATTTCAAACGCTCTTTTCGTCACAGCCAGGCATTTGCGCCATTTGCTCGCGCATCCAGTTTTCCACCGTGGCAGTGATTTCACGCGCTGTCATTTCGCTGGTGTCGATGGACTCGCCAACCACCACATCGATGACGCCCGGCTTTTTCAGAAATTTGCCCTTGCCCCAGAACTGGCCTGCGTTGTGCGCCACGGGCACCACATGCGATCCGGTTTTTTTCGCCAACAGAGAGCCGCTGGAGGCAAACTTGCCGACCTTGCACGGCGGCATGCGTGTACCCTCCGGGAATATCACGATCCAGCGCCCCATGGCCAGACGGTCCCTGCCTTGCCTGACCACCTGATCCAGCGCTCGGGATTTGGCCTTGCGATCAATGGCGATGGGACTGGCCAGCGCCAGACCCC
>QOAV01000155.1 GCA_003972845.1 Gammaproteobacteria bacterium | reverse complement strand
AGCCAATCATCAGCGCTACACCGATGGCAGCGGCGGAGTCGAGCCAGCGATAACCGGCCAGGTTGCCGAGTATGCCCAGCAGCACCATGACCGAGGATATGGCGTCGCTGCGGTGATGCCAGGCATTGGCGATCAGCAGTTGTGATTTGACCCGGCGGCCGGTGGCGGCGGTGTATTGATACAAACCTTCTTTGGCTATAATGGTGCCAGCGGCGGCCCAGATGGCGTAGCGATGCACATCCTGCAGCAAGTCGGGATGCAGCAGACGTTTCCCCGCTGCCCAAGCAATGCCGACAGCCACCAGAACCAGCATGATGCCCAGCGCCAGGGTGGCGGCGGTTTCATAACGGGCATGGCCATAGGGATGGTCCTCGTCGGCTTCCCTGGCGGCGTGCTTGACTGCGAACAGCACCAGGAAGTCGGACAGCAGGTCGGACAGGGTATGTACGCCATCGGCGATCAGGCCCTGCGAATGCCCCAGTACGCCGACAATGACCTGGGCCAGAGCGATGACGATATTCACCGCTATGCTGACCAGGGTTACGCGGTTGCTGGCGCGCGAGCGTTCGCCCGCAGAGATGGCGCTGGCGGCCGGGTGGTTAGTCGCCATGGACTTTCACCGTAATGATGATGCTGGCGTCGTCGCGGTGCTGATCGAGCACTTCGTGGCCGTTGATGCGGCACCAGGCCGGAATGTCATGCAATACGCCCGGGTCGGTGCAGCGCACCTCGAGTATGTCGCCTTCGGCCAGTTCCGCCACACGATTCTGGGTGCGGATGACCGGCATGGGACAAAGCAGGTTGGTGGCGTCGAGCTGATATTTCATACATACCACTGCTGTGCAATTTCTGATGCCGGCATGGGCGGTATGCTGAGTTCTACGGACTCTCCACCAACGGGATGAATTTCCACCGTGACTAGGTCGGCGTTGCGGCCCTGGCCGAATCGCGCCGTAATCCTGGCGGCCAGCTCCAGATCATCGCGGGTTGGCTCTCCTTCGATCAACGTGACCGGGCCGCCATGAGAAGTGGCTGCCATGTGGGTGAACTGTTTGCGATAGCCTTTCAGGTAACTGGTTTCACCGGCATCGCGCGCCACGATAAGCTTGAAACGCTGGTTGGGGCGAATATGTCGCCCGACCTTGAGCAGCATGATGTCATCCAGCTCGTACTCCCTGTTGCCGCGATGCTGCCACATATCCACCAGTTTTTTCGAATAGCTGGCGTCAGTGAGGAAACAGCAACCGCCTGCTGGCGTGGCATAGTCCCTGAAGCCCCATTTTTCCGCCAGCGCCATTTGTTCATGGCGGGAGCGGCCGGTGATGGCGCCAAGCTGGCTGGTATCGACCCAGCCTTCGCGTTCGGGCAATGTTTCAGGCAGATGTTGTGCGCACAGCGGGCGCAGCAGTCGGTCGTCTGCGCCGGATTCACGCGCGATCACGGGCATGGTGTCCTTGCGCTGCGACATGGGGCGCTGGCCGATGACTTCGCCGGTAATGATGAAATCAAAATCATTCGCTTCCATCCATTGGCGCGCTTTCTTGACCATGAATCCCTTGCAGTCCAGACAGGGGTTCATGTTCTTGCCGTAGCCGTGTTTCGGATTCAGCAGCACATCCTTGTACTCGTCGATGACGTCGATGATATGCAGTTTGATGCCGAGCTGTTCCGCCACCCACAGGGCGTTGTTGCGCTTGGGTTTGGTCTGGTCCCTGTTGCGGATGGCGTGGGTGTGGCCTTCCACGCAGAATCCGGTGAAAAAATTGATGCCTTCCACATGAACACCCTGTTCCTGGATCATTTTGACCGCCAGCATGGAATCGAGGCCGCCGGAAATCAGCGCCACGGCTTTTCGTTGTGTCATACGGTGAGTTGCTTTTTTAACAGTTCCGGGATTTAAGCATTGCAGCAGGCACGCGTCCATTGGCCTGATTGAGTGGAAGCGTTATATTTGACCTTGCTAATAAGGAGGAGTGTAAATCACATGAGAGTATTCAGGACAATTCTGGCATTGTTTCTGACGTTGACGATATCGTCGGCCTGGGCGGAGCGAAAGCTGGAGAAGGTGCCGGGCCAGCCGTTGGTAAGAGACTTGACCTTTGTCGACCTTGACGGGAATCCGCATAAAATCAGCGAATATCGCGGCAAGGTTGTTATCGTGAATTATTTCGAGACCTGGTGCGGGCCGTGCCAGGAAGAAATGCCATCGCTCAATGAGGCCTGGAAAAAAGTAAAAGATGGCGATGTGGTGATGCTGGCGATCAGCGCCAAGGAAAAACCGGAAACCGTGCGCGAGGCCCTGAAGACCATGCCGATTGATTTCACCGTGTTGCTGGATGAAACTGGTCAGGCATTCAATGAATGGCCGATCATTGCTGTTCCCACCACCCTGGTGCTGGACAAGCAGGGCAGAGCGACCTATCGCGCGGTGGGCAAACGTGACTGGAGCGACAATGCCATCTTGCGGCCGGTTTACCAACTGGAGCTGGGCAAGCTGGTGGATTGAACGACTGGGTGCGGTGAACTAACTCGGCACGTCCCTCCCGGCCTTCCGTGGCCTCCGGGGCATAAGGCCGTCCAATGGCTCGCCGCTCCAGCGCATCCATGCGCCTGCGGCATACCGTTCATCCTGAACATAAAAAAACGGACCCGGCTGGGTCCGTTTTCTTTAATCCCTGTCATTGCAGGTTATTATTATTGAGCTGCAGTAAAACTGGCTCTGTATTCCTCTCCTCCTGGCGGTTTCGGCGTGTACCGTATCCGTCCGAGGGTGCGCACTGTAACCCAAAGGAGATAATATGTCTAACATCAAACACTTATATAAGGTTGCCGTAATTTACCGTGGCTTTGTCAGGTTCCCGGCTCATCTATCTGGCGCTTGATCCAGCATTGACGTAAGCCGCCTCGAGCCGGGTGGCGAAATAAAACGGGTTGGATTCCAGTGTTTTCCAGCCGCTGTTTAGCGCAGCGCCTGCTTTTTCGAGCAACTTGTCGTCATCCAGATGGTTGCCAATCCGCGTCATGGCCAGTAACAGCAGGGCAGATGGCGAAGGCATGGCGCCATCTTCGATGGCATCCCGGGTCTGGCCGTAGTGAATCAACCCGCCATCGTCCATGCGCCAGCCGCTGGCGGTGTAGAATTTTTCGTAGCCGCGGTTGGCGATTTTCCGCGCCAGTTCGAAATCTGATGTGTCATCGGTGAGCATGGCCCACTGCATCAATCCCCAGGCGACGAAGCCGTAATCCTGCAGCGAGGCCTGGCCCAGGGGTTTGCCCTTATTGAGAGCACGCATTAGTTCACCATTTCTCCACAGCTGCTCAACCAGATAGTTTCGTATGCCGCGGGCAACGGCCTGGTATTCCTTGTTGCCAGTGCGCCGGGCCGCTTCCGCAAATGATGCGAGGGCCAGACCATTCCAGCCGGCCAGTTTCTTGGTGTCCGCCGGGTGCTGCTTGCTTTTACCGATTTGTCGCAGCTTTTCAGCAGCTTCACTGTAAAGAGCTTGCGCCTGTTTCGGGTCCATGCCGAGATTTTTTGCCGCTTCTTCCATGTTTTTCACCGGAACCGGGAGATAAGCGCCGCTTTCGAACTGCGACGGATCTTCCAGCCCCCAGATCAGCTCGATCAGCCGGTATTGTTCCGGGGTCAGGCGTTTTTTCAGTTCGTCCTTTTGCCACAAATAGCCGCCGCCTTCCTTGCCGTTCTCGTCCACGGCGGAAAAGGCGCCGATGAACGCGCCATCGGGTCGACGCATGTTGTCGATCATGAAGCGGTAGGTTTCATGGGCAACACGTGTGTAATCATCGCGGTCGAATAGTTTGCCGGCGCGCAAATAGAGCAAAGCCAGCTGGGCATTGTTGTAAAGCATTTTCTCGAAATGCGGCGTGCTCCAGTCAGGATCGGTTGTGTAGCGGAAAAAACCACCGTTCAGGTGATCCCGCAATGCCTTGTTCATCATTGCATCCAGCGCCTTGGTGATGGCGTCGCCGAGCAGAGCTTCATGGTCGAAGCGCTGGTAAATGGTGAGCAACTCGGCCAGTTCCGGCTCCATGGGAAATTTGTTGCTCGTGCCAAAGCCGCCGTGAATCTCGTCGGCCACCGAGCGAGCGTATTCACCCAGTCGGGTGTGTAGCCGGTAAACTCGTTTGAAATCCAGTTGCGGCGAACCGGGGCCTTTGCCGGCGGGCAGATTGGTGTGCGCCAGCGTGGTTATTTTCTGCTTGTCTTTTTGCCAGAGATCGGACAATCGCTGCAGCAGGGCGAGAAACCTCTGCGGTCTTTCGTACAATGTGGCGTAAACCGGGTAGCCATCCGGTGTTACGAAGGCGTTCAGCGGCCAGCCGCCGCTGTCGCGCAGACTCTGGACAAAGTCCATCATTTTTCCGTCCAGCGCCGGTTCCAGCTCGCGGTCAATTTTCACCGGAATGAAATAGCGGTTCAGCACAGCGGCTATTTCCGGGTTCTTGTAGCTCTCCCGCTGCATGACATGGCACCAATGGCAGGAAAAATAGCCAATGGAAAGGAAAACCAGCTTGTTTTCCTTGCGCGCCCGTTCCAGCACATCCGGTCCCCAGTCCTGCCAGGCGACCGGGTCATTACCATGTAAAGCCAGATAAGGCGATGGGTGATTGTTCAACTCGTTGGCTAATTCAGCACTATGAGCTGGTGCTGTCAAAAGTATGAGCCAGAATGCTGCGTGGGCGAATCCGGGGGGGATTTTCATCGTTGTTCCGACTGATTTTGAATGATGTGGAATAACCATACGGCGAGTTCGTCAGTTACGCAACGGTGTGGTTTCCGGCCGTTAGCTGATTCGGGCGGGTAAAAGCGGCTGGCTGGTGCTAGAATGTGCCCGCGGTCGCGGCTGTGGGGTAGAGGGAATAGCCGTCCCGCTAGAATGACGGAACTTCAGAACAAGTCGGGGCGCTTTAACCAGCTTGAAATTTTCTCGATTAGTTTTACAGGTTCCTTACGTGTCCAAATCTCCATAACAAAAAGCGGAGGAAAATTGATGAATAGTCCATCTGATTACTGGAAAGAGAACCTGCGGCTGGTGATATTCTGCCTGGTCATCTGGTTCGTGGTTTCCTATCTGTTCGGCATTATTCTGGTTGAACCCCTCAATGCCATACGGCTTGGCGGGTACAAACTGGGATTCTGGTTTGCCCAGCAAGGCTCCATTTACACTTTTGTTGCTCTGATCTTCTTCTATGCCTGGCGCATGAACAAGCTCGATCAGAAATACAACGTTCACGAAGATTAGGGGGAGCAGCAATGGATCTTCAAACTATGACGTATATAGTCGTCGGCCTGACCTTCGCACTGTATATCGGTATTGCTATCTGGGCCCGGGCGGCGACAACGGGTGAATTTTATGTGGCGGGCAAAGGTATTCATCCGGTTCTCAACGGTATGGCGACCGGCGCTGACTGGATGTCAGCCGCTTCCTTCATATCCATGGCCGGGCTCATTGCCTTCAATGGCTATGGCGCCTCCGTATTCCTCATGGGCTGGACTGGCGGCTATGTGTTGCTGGCCATGTTGCTGGCCCCCTATCTGCGCAAATACGGCAAATATACGGTGCCCGAGTTCATTGGCGACCGTTTTTACTCCAAGACGGCGCGCATTGTTGCGGTCATCTGTCTGATATTCGCTTCGGTGACTTATGTTATCGGCCAGATGAAAGGCATCGGTGTGGCGTTCTCGCGCTTCCTGGAAATGGACTATGATCACGGCCTGTATGTTGGCATGACCATCGTGTTCTTCTACGCCGTGTTGGGCGGCATGAAAGGCATTACCTATACGCAGATCGCGCAATATTGCGTACTGATCTTCGCCTACACGGTGCCGGCAGTATTCATTTCCCTGAACCTGACCGGACATCCGTTCCCGCAGCTGGGTCTGGGCGCCAAGATGGCAGATGGGACCTATCTGCTCGACAAGCTGGATCTGGTGGTGACCGATCTCGGCTTCAAGGAATACACCACGGCGGTGCTGGGGAACAAGTTGAATATGTTCGCTTATACCCTGTCGCTGATGATTGGCACCGCAGGTCTGCCGCATGTCATCATCCGCTTCTTCACCGTTCCCAGCGTCAAGGCGGCGCGTTCTTCCGCTGGCTGGGCGCTGGTGTTTATCGCCCTGCTGTACACGGTTGCTCCTGCAGTGGGCGCCATGGCGCGGTTGAACCTGATAACCACCATCCAGCCCGAGCCGGGCGTCAATCTGGCTTACGACGAGCGCCCGGACTGGTTCAGGAACTGGGAAAAAACCGGTTTGCTCAAGTTCGAGGACAAAAACGGCGATGGCAAGATTCAGTATGTCGCCGACAAGGACAAGAACGAGCTCACCGTGGATCGCGACATCATGGTTCTGGCCAACCCGGAAATCGCCAAGCTGCCCAACTGGGTCATCGCTCTGGTGGCGGCGGGTGGACTGGCTGCAGCTTTGTCCACTGCGGCGGGGCTGTTGCTGGCGATTGCCTCATCCATTTCCCATGATCTGCTGAAAGGTGTATTCACGCCGAATATTACGGAGAAATCGGAATTGCTGTCCAGTCGTATCGCCATGGGCGGCGCCGTGCTGGTGGCGGGGTATCTCGGGTTGCATCCGCCGGATTTTGCCGCAGGCACGGTGGCGATCGCTTTCGGTCTGGCGGCGTCCTCGATTTTCCCGGCGCTGATGATGGGCATTTTCTCCAAGCGCATCAACCGCCAGGGCGCCATCGCCGGCATGGTGGCCGGTTTGGGCATTACCTTGCTGTATGTGTTCCAGCACAAGGGCATCATGTTCATTCCCGGCACTTCGTTTCTGGACGGGATGAAACCCAACTGGTTCTTCGGCATCTCGCCCAACGCGTTTGGCGCCGTGGGCGCGATTATCAACTTCGTGGTTGCGACTCTGGTTTCGCGCGTTACTGAAGAGCCGCCGAAGCACATACAGGAACTGGTCGAGCACATTCGTGTGCCGCAATCCAGAATTTCCTGATTAGTGTCATGTAGTGAAGCACTGAAAAGGCCCCGCACGGGGCCTTTTCTCTGAATGGAGACTCTGGTACCTCGATGTCGTTGCTGAACAGATTTTTCAATCTCAGCCCCCATCTCAGGACGGCGATCATTCTGGCGCCGCTTCTGGGCATCGCCGGCTACATTGCGGCCGGCTATTACGCCGCCAACAAGCAGCCGCCGGTTGCGCCGATCGCGGCGCTCGCGCTGAAACCGACGGGGGAATGCCGGCTTGCCGCCGCTGAATGCCGATTTCAACGGGATGGCCTGCAGATCAATCTGAAGACGCAGGCAACCGAAAACGGCGACACCCTGATTATCCTGGAGCCGTCCGCTCCCTTGCAGGGTGGCGTCATGGGCATCCATTCCCACGGCAACGAAACACCGCGCAACCTGCGCCGGATCAAAGGCGAGGATAACTGGTATCTGCAGTTTTCCGGAAAACTGGAAACACCGGTTAAAATCCGTTTGATTACCGTGCGAAATGGCGCATCCTATTTTGCCGAAATCTTGGCGCATTGAAATTTTGACAATTAGTACAAGGTAGAACAATGAATACGGAAACCATTCTGCGGTCGCGAAGTGATTCCCGCTGTGAGCTGTGCGGCGCGACGGATGAGCTTGGCGTTTATGAGGTGCCGCCGGTATCCGACGCCAGCGCGGAGCAGTGCGTGCTGGTGTGCGAAACCTGCCG
>QOAV01000217.1 GCA_003972845.1 Gammaproteobacteria bacterium | reverse complement strand
TTGGCGATGTCGCGGATGGCGTCTTCCAGGGCGATGGCGGCTTCGATGTCGGCGGGCAGTTGCAGCAGCGCGCGGATGATTTCATGCTCGCGTGATTCGCCCATGACGCCCTTGCGCCGCCCCAAGGCAACGACCAGCAGCATGAGGGCCACCAGTTGGGTGGTAAAGGCCTTGGTGGAGGCGACGCCGATTTCCGGCCCGGCGTGGGTCATGAGCAACAGGTCGGATTCGCGCGCCAGCGAGCTTTCCGGCACATTGCAGATGGCTAGCGCATGGGCCGCGCCCTGCCGGCGCGCTTCCGCCAACGCCGCCAGCGTATCGGCGGTTTCGCCGGACTGGGAAATGCACACCACCAGGGTATTGGGCGAGAGGACGTGCTTGCGGTAGCGGAATTCCGACGCCACTTCCACGTCACAGCGCAAACCGGCCTCGGCCTCCATCCAGTATTTGGCGGTCAGCCCGGCGTGATAGCTGGTGCCGCAGGCCAGCACCTGCACGGCGTCCACCTTGTCGAACAAGGCCGCCGCGCCCACGCCGAAGGCGTCGATGAGCAGATGATCTCCGGCCACGCGGCCCATGAGGGTGTCGGCAATGGCGCGGGGCTGTTCGTTGATTTCCTTGAGCATGTAGTGGCGGTATTCGCCGCGCTCCACCGCGTCGGCGGAGAGGCTGCTTTGCTTGATTTCGCGCTCCACCGGTTCGCCGTCGGCATTCCAGATGCGCACGCCGTCCAGCGTCAGTTCGGCGATATCGCCGCTTTCCAGCACGATGTATTCCCGCGCCACGGCGATCAGCGCCGCCATGTCGGAGGCGATGAAATACTCGCCATCGCCCAGGCCGATAATAAGCGGGCTGCTCTTGCGCGCAGCGATGAGGCGGTTCGGCTCGCTGTCGGCGATGACGCCGAGGCCGTAAGCGCCGTCGAGATCGGCCACGGCCTTTTTCACCGCTTGCAGCAGGTCTTTTTCCGCTTCCAGATAATGATGAATCTGGTGGACGATGACTTCGGTGTCGGTCTCGGACGTAAACGTGTAACCCTGCGCGGCTTGCTGCTTGCGCAAGGCCTGGAAATTTTCGATGATGCCATTGTGCACCACCGCCACATGGCCGCCGCAGACGTGGGGATGGGCGTTGGACTGGGTGACCTTGCCGTGGGTGGCCCAGCGAGTGTGGGAAATACCGATTTGGCCTTTAAGGCCGGAAGCATCCACCGCCCGTTCCAGTTCAATAACCTTGCCGGTTTCGCGCTCACGATAAAGCTTTCCATCCTCGCCCAGCACCGCCAGCCCGGCCGAATCATAACCGCGGTATTCCAGCCGCCGCAGTCCGTCCAGCAGGGCGGGTACGATGTTACGATGGGAAATGGCGCCAACAATACCGCACATGGCTTAGTTCCCTTTTTTTCGGGGCCGCTGCCAGCCCTTGATATGCTTTTGCGGAACCCGGCTGATGCACAGCAGGTCATCAGGTATATCCCGGGTTACGGTGGTGCCTGCGCCGATGGTAACACCTTTGCCCACTTTCACCGGAGCCACCAGCTGGGTGTCGGAGCCAACGAACACGTCGTCGCCAATTTCGGTCAGGTGCTTGTTGGCGCCGTCGTAGTTGCAGGTGATGGTCCCGGCGCCGATATTGACGTCGCGGCCGACGATGGAATCGCCCACATAGCTCAAATGGTTGATTTTCGAGCCTTCGGCTACTTTCGCCTTTTTCAGCTCGACAAAATTGCCCAGATGCACATTGGCGGCCAGATCGGATTCAGGCCGCACCCGGGAGAAAGGCCCGATGGTGCAATCCTTACCGATGATGGATTTTTCCAGCACACAGTTTTCGCGGATGTGCACGCCGTCAGCCACGCGGCAGTTGTCGATGATCGTGTTGGGACCAATGCTGACGCCATCGCCCAACTCCACATCGCCGAGGAATAGGGTGTTCACATCAAGGAATACATCGCGCCCGCAACGCAGATTACCGCGTATGTCCAGCCGCGCGGGATCAGCTACCGTGACGCCGTCCGCCATCAGCTGATCTGCCAGCAAGCCCTGAAAAATTCGCTCCAGACGCGCCTGATCCTGACGTGAATTGACGCCATCGCCTTCCCACGCATGCTGCGGATGTGCGGCCTGTACGGCAACGCCGTCGGCCACCGCCAGCCCGACTATGTCGGTGAGATACAGTTCGCCCTGCGCATTGTCGTCGTTGATGCGGGATAGCCAGTCCCTGAGCCTGCCGGCAGGTGCGGCCAGCATGCCGGTGTTGATTTCCCGGATTGCCAGCTCATCGTCCGCGGCGTCCTTGTGTTCCACAATGGCGCGCACGAGGTCATTGGCATTGCGCACTATGCGCCCATAACCGGTAGCATCGTCCAGCACGGATGTCAGCAGGGCCAGATCGCCTTCATTAGCCGCGTCAATCAGGGGCTGCAGGCTGGCGGATTGCGTCAGGGGCACATCGCCATACAGCACCAGCACCCCGGCATTGTCGGGCACATGGGGCATTGCCTGCTGCACAGCATGACCGGTGCCCTTCTGTTGCGCCTGCTCGACCCAGTTTACGGGGTAGTCAGCGCTCACTTGTTTGACCTGGTCGCCGCCATGCCCGTGGACGACGTGAATCTGGTCCGCATGCAGGGCCTGCGCAGTCTCGATCACATAATGCAGCATCGGTTTGCCAGCGATTTCGTGCAGAACCTTGGGTTTGTCGGAACGCATGCGCGTGCCCTTGCCCGCGGCTAGAATGACCACATGTAAGCCCATGTTACAGCCTTGTAAGAGAGTTGAGCGGACTCCGCTGTGGAACCCGGATAACCGGGATTATAACAGCGCCGCCCAGTTACGCGAGCCTGGCGTCGCCGTCAGCAGGCATGCCGCTGCGAAACTCGCCGGCCGTGGCGTCGCGGATAGTCTTGACCGTGACAATGACTGTGCTCGCTGGCCGGCCCGGGGATGGGTGCCATTGACAGTGAGCGTCTTGTCATCAAATCTGGTGACGTAAAAATTTCTGGTTTCGCCCCTGTCGTTGGTCGCCTCGATTTCGGCGCCAATCTTGCGGAACTCCAGCGGCACGTTTTTAATGCCGTCAGTGAACGTGAGTGACTCATCACATTCACCGAACGCGTCTTCGGAAGAGAGCTGGATGGTCAGGGAATCACCGATTTTTTTGCCATACATACCAGCTTCGATTTGCGAAAAATTTCGGAG
Source organism: Gammaproteobacteria bacterium (assembly GCA_003972845.1). Taxonomy (GTDB): domain Bacteria; phylum Pseudomonadota; class Gammaproteobacteria; order QOAV01; family QOAV01; genus QOAV01. Next base: position 4,553 of record QOAV01000217.1, on the reverse strand, counting down.
TGATGGCCCTGAAGGCAGGATACGGGCAGATCGCGATAGTCAAAAATGCCGCCTTTCTTGTCCTTCAGTGTATAGACAAGAGAGACGACCTTGTCTTTTTGAACGGTTTGTTCGGGTACAACGATGCTCGCTGAATGCTATTTTTTGATCTTGCGGAGTTTGTCGATAACACGCAGTTGCGCCATGGCTTCCGCCAGCTCGGCCTGAGCCTTGGCAAAATCAATGCTGGATTTCTTGTCTGCCATGGCTTTTTCGGCGCGCTCAATGGCTTCCTTGGCGCGGGCTTCGTCGAGATCGTCAGCGCGCTCGGCAGTGTCCGCCAGCACCGTGATCTGATGCGGTTGCACTTCCAGTATGCCACCGGAAACCCAGAACATTTCATCCTGCTTGCCTTCGTTGTGCAGACGCACTTCGCCAGGCCGCATTTGAGCAATCAGCTGGGTGTGGCGCGGCGCAATGCCGACTTCGCCAGATACGGTCTCGGCGTAAACCATCTCGGCCTTGCCGGAAAAAATGGCTTTTTCCGCACTGACTATATCTACATGTATGGTCATTGCCATGATTGAATACCTGCTTTATGCCTTTTCGGCATTCTCCATGACTTCCTCAATGACGCCGACCATGTAGAAAGCCTGTTCGGGAATTTCATCCAGCTCACCATCAACAATCATCTTGAAGCCGCGAATGGTGTCTTTCAGGGAAACATATTTGCCCGGCGAGCCAGTGAATACTTCCGCCACGAAGAACGGCTGCGACAGATAACGCTGGATTTTGCGAGCGCGGGACACTGTCAGCTTGTCATCTTCGGACAACTCGTCCATGCCCAGAATGGCGATGATGTCTTTCAGTTCCTTGTAGCGTTGCAGCGTGCCCTGCACGGCGCGAGCCACGTCGTAGTGCTCCTGGCCGATAACGTTCGGGTCAAGAATCCGCGAGGTGGAATCCAGCGGATCCACCGCCGGGTAGATGCCCAGCTCGGCAATCTGACGCGACAGCACCAGGGTTGCGTCAAGGTGGGCAAAGGTGGTCGCCGGCGCCGGGTCGGTGAGGTCGTCCGCGGGCACGTATACGGCCTGGAATGAAGTGATGGAGCCGGTCTTGGGGGAGGTGATGCGCTCCTGCAACACACCCATTTCCTCGGCGATGGTGGGCTGATAGCCCACGGCGGAAGGCATCCGCCCCAGCAGCGCCGATACTTCCGTTCCCGCCAGGGTGTAACGGTAAATGTTGTCGATGAACATCAGTACGTCGCGGCCCTCATCACGGAAATACTCCGCCATGGTCAGGCCGGTCAGCGCCACGCGCAGACGGTTGCCGGGAGGCTCGTTCATCTGACCGTATACCAGCGACACTTTATCGAGTACGCCGCCTTCAGCCATTTCGTGATAGAAGTCGTTGCCCTCACGGGTACGCTCACCTACACCGGCAAAAACCGAGAAGCCGGAGTGTTCCACCGCGATGTTGCGAATCAGCTCCATCAGGGTAACGGTCTTGCCCACGCCGGCGCCACCGAACAGGCCGACCTTGCCGCCCTTGGCGATGGGCATGACCAGGTCAATGACCTTGATGCCGGTTTCCAGAATCTCGGTGGTGCTGGATTGCTCGTCCAGGGGCGGCGCCTTGCGGTGTATGGGCCAGGTTTCCTCGTTGCCGATGTCGCCTTTCTTGTCGATGGGTTCGCCCAGCACGTTCATGATGCGGCCCAGGGTTTTCTGGCCCACCGGGGCCTGTATCGCCTCGCCAGTATTGGTTACTTCCAGCCCCCGGCGCATGCCGTCGGATGAACCCATGGCGATGGTTCTGACTATGCCGTCACCCAGCTGTTGCTGCACTTCGAGCGTAGTGCCACTGTCCGTGACCGTCAGCGCGTCGTAAACTTTGGGTACGGACTCGCGCGGGAACTCGACGTCCACTACCGCGCCGATGATTTCTACGATTTGTCCAGCACTCATGATATGCCTCTCAAAATATAAGGTTTTGTTCTATTCAACCGCAGCGGCGCCGCTGACGATTTCTGAAATTTCTTGTGTGATGGCCGCTTGCCGCGCCTTGTTGTAAACCAGCTTGAGCTCGGCGATCAGCTCACCCGCATTATCTGTCGCGGATTTCATCGCCACCATTCGGGCCGCCATTTCGCTGGCCTTGTTTTCCACCACGCCCTGATAAACCAGCGACTCGATATAACGCTTGAGCAAGGTATCCAGCACCACCTCTGCTTCCGGCTCGTAGATGTAGTCCCAGTAATACTTGATATCGTCATCGTTGTCGCCGGGATCCAGCGGCAGCAGGGTTTCCACGACCGGCTCCTGGGTCATGGCGCTGACAAACTGGTTATAGGCAATGCACAGTTTGCCAATCTTGCCCTCGGCATAGGCGTCCAGCATGACCTTGATGTTGCCCAGCATGACATCGTGCTCGGGCGCATCGCCAATATCGGACAGCTCCGCCACGATATTGACTTTCAGGCGCTTGAAAAAACTGACTGCCTTGCCGCCAAACAGCGCCACGTCAATTTCCAGGCCCTTGGCCTCCCATTCGCCCATCAGTTTTGCCAGCTTGCGAAACAGATTGGTATTCAGGCCGCCACAGAGGCCGCGATCCGATGAGATAATCACCAGACCTACGCGCTTGATCTGATCCTGCTTCTGCATGAAAGGATGCTTGTACTCTGGATGCGCCAGCGCCAGATGATGTATTACGGCGCGGATTTTCTCGGCATAGGGACGCGACGCATGCATGCGGTCCTGAGCGCGGCGCATTTTACTGGCCGCCACCATTTCCATGGCGCTGGTGATCTTCTGAGTACTTTGAATACTCGCGATCTGGGTGCGTAGTTCTTTGGTACTGGCCATGGCGATGCGCTCCTGTTACCAGGCTCCGTTGGCCTTGAAATCGTCCAGCGCGGCTATCATGGCCGCCTCGATTTCATCATTCCACTCGCCGGTATCATTGATTTGGTCAATCAGGTCCGCATATTTGGACTTCACATATGAGTGCATGGCTGCTTCCCAGTCGACTATTTTTTCTGCAGGCACTTCATCCAGATAACCACGATCAGCCGCCAGCAACGAAAAAGCCATTTCACCCGTACTCAACGGCGCGTATTGTTTCTGCTTCATCAGCTCGGTTACGCGCTGACCACGATCCAGCTGGGCGCGAGTCGCGTCATCCAGATCGGAAGCAAACTGGGAGAAAGCCGCCAGCTCTCGAAACTGGGCCAGAGCCAGTCGAACGCCGCCGCCCAGTTTCTTGATGATGGTGGTCTGAGCCGCACCACCCACCCGAGATACCGACAGGCCGGCATTGATGGCCGGCCGTATACCGGCGTTGAACAGATCGGTTTCCAGAAAAATCTGACCGTCGGTGATGGAAATCACGTTGGTAGGCACGAAAGCGGAAACGTCACCTTCCTGTGTTTCGATGATCGGCAATGCAGTCAATGAGCCGGTCTTGCCCTTGATCTTGCCGCCAGTGGCCTCCTCGACAAAATCACTGTTGACGCGGGAAGAACGCTCCAGCAGGCGGGAATGCAAATAGAAAACATCGCCCGGGTAGGCTTCGCGGCCGGGGGGACGACGCAGCAGCAGGGAAACCTGGCGATAGGCCCAGGCCTGCTTGGTCAGGTCGTCATAAATAATCAACGCGTCCTGGCCATTATCACGGAAATACTCACCCATGGCGCAGCCGGCGTAGGGCGCCATATATTGCATGGCTGCCGCTTCTGCAGCAGTGGCGGCAACCACAATGGTGTTATCCATGGCGCCATGCTCTTCCAGCTTGCGCACGATGCCGGTCACCGTGGACGCTTTCTGGCCGATGGCCACGTAAATACACTTGATGCCGCTTTTTTTCTGGTTGATGATGGCGTCAATCGCCAGAGCTGTTTTGCCGGTCTGGCGGTCACCGATAATCAGCTCGCGCTGTCCGCGGCCGATGGGCACCATGGAGTCAATGGCCTTGATGCCGGTTTCCACCGGCTGGTTTACCGACTGGCGTTCGATAACGCCCGGCGCGACTTTTTCCACTGTATAGAAAATATCGGAGTTGATCGGACCTTTGCCGTCAATGGGCATACCCAGTGAGTTGACCACGCGGCCCAGCAGGGCGTCGCCCACCGGCACGCTGAGCAGACGGCCCGTGGTGCGGCATTCCTCGCCCTCGCCGATTTTCTCGTAGTCGCCGAGGAGCACGACGCCGCCTTCACCGTCTTCGAGGCCCATGGCCAGGCCGGTGACGCCGCCGGGGAATTCGATCATTTCATTGAAGGAAACCTCCGAAAGGCCCTCGACGATGGCCACGCCGTCTCCGACGCTGCGCACGGTGCCGACGTTGCTTTTGTCCACCGAGGTGGTGACCTTGGCGATTTCCTGTTCCAGTTCCTGCAGGATGCTGCTCATTTGGGAAGTTGATGCGGTTGTTGTTGGTGGGCGGCGGGGAGCGCTGGCGCCCCGGGGAGGCCGCTGGGGTCGTCGGGTCCAGGGGCGTGGCCCAGCCTTGGTCCTCGTAAAGCTCCTTCGCCAAGGATTGCACCTTCGCGAGCGTCACGCCCCGGG
>QOAV01000216.1 GCA_003972845.1 Gammaproteobacteria bacterium | reverse complement strand
AGATTAACCCTTGCGGCAGAACATGATAATGGCCTAGATTACGAATTGATTATTCATAATATCCGAATAATATGAGCAGAATCGACGATATCGAATTGTTTGTGCGAGTGGTCAAGGCGGGCGGTCTGGCCACCGCTGGCCGACAGATCGGCCTGTCTCCTTCCAGCATGACCGCGCGTATCAATGCGCTTGAGCGGTATTACAAGACTCGCTTGCTGAACCGCACCACACGCCGGATTTCCCTCACCGATGCGGGTGAAAGCTTTTATCACTCCTGCCTGCGCATACTGGAGCAACTGGAGGACGCCGAGGCCTGTCTGCAAAAGCACCAACAAAACCTGTCCGGGCGGCTGCGCATTACCGCGCCATCCGACCTCGGCGGTCAGTATATCGCTCCGGCTCTGGCCGAATTTGTGCGTATCAATCCCGAGGTACGGCCCCATCTGCACCTCGGCGATGGCGTAGTGAATCTCATCGAACAGGGTTTCGACCTGGGCGTGCGCTTCGGCAATCTGCCCGACAGCAATCTGGTGGTGCGGCATCTGGCCGACAATCGCCGCATTCTGGTGGCCGCGCCCGCCTATGTTCAGAAACACGGCCGGCCCGCCAGCCCGGAAGACCTCAGCCAGCACCGCTGCCTGGTGCTGGAAAGACACGGCGAAGCGCTGAATGAATGGCGCTTCCGCGATAACGAAGGCAGCCGCCGCATTACCGTCACACCAACCCTGTCCAGCAACGATGGTTCGGTGATACGTCGCTGGGCGCTGGCCGGCGCGGGTATTGCCTGCAAGTCTGTCTGGGATGTGAAACAGGATATCGCAGCCAGTCGGCTGGTTACCCTGCTCGACGAGCATGTTCTGGGATTCCAGCACAGCGACAACCAGAAAACCGGCCTGCAGATCATCTACCCCAGCCGCCGCTACCTGCCCCGGCAAGTCGCAGCTTTCATTGAATATCTGCGCGCCCGCATGGACGAAGAAGGCCGGAAACTGCCCGCAAACCTTGCGACTCCGGCCAAAACCCCTTAACCTCTGCGCCATTGGTTTTTAAAGACTTACGCGGAGGTTTTCCCATGGACATCGCTCAGGCGCGATTCAACATGATTGAGCAACAGGTGCGGCCCTGGGATGTGCTGGACCGCAAGGTGCTGGATGTGCTGGGAAAGCTGCGGCGGGAAGACTTCGTACCGGAGGATTACCGTACTCTGGCGTTTGCCGACATCGAAATCCCCATCGGCCACGGTCAGGTCATGCTCGACCCCAAAACCGAAGCTCGTCTGGTGCAGGAACTGGAACTGACCGCCGACGACCATGTGCTGGAAATCGGCACCGGCAGCGGCTTCTCTACCGCCATGATCGCCTCTCTGGCGAAGCAGGTGGACAGCGTGGAGATCATTCCCGATCTCAGCGCTTCCGCTGCGAAAAAGCTCAAGGATTTCGATAACATTACTCTGCAAACCGGCGACGCCGCCAATGGTTGGGGCGAAGACCGGAAATGGGACGCCATCCTGCTCACCGGTTCTGTGCCTGCATTGCCGGAAGCATTCAACAATATGCTCAACCCCGGCGGGCGACTGGTGGCGGTGGTGGGAACGCAGCCGATGATGACCGCCCGGCTATATCGCCAGCTTGGTAACGACGGCCTGTCCGACAAAGTACTGTTCGATACCGTGATTCCGCCATTGCAGAACGTCAAAAAACCGGCGGCCGCCTTTGCTCTGTAGATGAAACAACTGAGTGTCGAAGAGCTACGGCAATGGCTGCAGGATGACAGCAAGAAAAAGCCGCTGATTCTCGACATCCGGGAAGTCTGGGAATACCAGAAAAGTCACCTCCCTGATACCCAGCTGATGCCCATGCGCACCGTGCCTGCGCGTTTGTTCGAACTGGACAAATACCGCGAGATCGTCATCATGTGCCACCACGGCGTACGCAGCCGCATGATGACCATGTTCCTGGAGCAGCAGGGTTTCACCGCCGTCTACAACCTCATTGGGGGCATAGATGCCTGGTCGAAAGAAATCGATCCGTCTGTACCGCTGTACTGAAGTCCTTCCCACGCCATCGCCCGGTGGACTGGTGCGCATATTGCTTCTGGCGCTGATACTCTGGCCCGCTCTTTCATCAGCCGGCGACCTGCTTGATCTCTACCAGGCCGCCAAAACCCGCGACCACCCGTATCTTGCCGCGCGCGCCGAATATGAAGCCGACTCCGTAGCGACAAAAATCAGCCGCGCCGATCTGCTGCCCTCGGTTTCCCTGTCCGCCGACAGCGGCAAAATCGACCAGGAAATCAACCGCGACTCCGGCAGCCTGTTCACCCAGGGCCGCAGCCGCTTCAACGACCGCGGCTATTCCATCAGCGCGCGCCAGCCGCTGGTTGATGTGGCGAAATGGCGCCAGCTGAAAAAGGCCCGTGGTGAAGTAAGCGCCGCACAGGCCCGCTGGCGGGCGCAACAGCAATCACTGATCGCCCGTCTGGTCACCGCCTGGCTCGATGTGCTGGAAGCCCGGGGAGAACTGGAACTGGCGCAGGCCGACGAAAAAGCCGTCTCGAAACAGCTGGAACTGGCGCGCTCGCGGCTGGACGCCGGCCTCGCCGCCATTACCGAAGTACACGAAACCCGTGCCCGCAGCGGGCTGGCCCGGTCCCGGCGGATTCAGGCCGAAATCGAACTCGGCAACGCCCGCTCTCGGCTGCACGCCATCACCGGCAGCAGCGACGCGCCAGCAGCGCCAGCATTCGACAACCCGGACATCGGTAGCCTGGATGACTGGCTGGATCGGGCCGAGAAACACAGCGCTGAACTGGACGTGGCCCGGGCCGAACTGGCGGCGGCGGAAGCCGAATGGAAAACCGGCAAGGCCGACCATTACCCGGTGCTGGAGCTGGTGGGCGAACAGAGCTACCGTGACGCCGGCGGCAGCGTGTTCGGCGACGGCCGCGAATCCACCCGCAAATCGGTCAAACTGGAACTGTCCGTGCCGCTGTTCCATGGCGGCAAAACCCTGTACCAGAACCGTCAGCTCGACCATCGCCGCCAGGCCGCGCGCGAGCAGCTCGCCGCTGCCCGCCAGGAGCTGGCATCCGCCATCACCGAATCATATAACGCCCTCGCCCACAGCGCGGAACAGCTTCAGGCCCTGCAACTGGCCGTAAAAGCCGCCCGCCAGAGCATGCAGGCCAAGTCGGAGAGTTTCGACGCCGGCCTTGCCAGCAACCTCGACATACTCAACGCAGAAGGTGAATTAATGCAAGCCCGACAGCAACTCAATCAGGCTCGATATCAGCGAACAAGAGACTGGATCAGGTTACGGCAACAGGCAGGCGTGCTGAATGAACAAGATTTGCGCCGACTTGCCGGCCTGGTTCATTAACGGGCCAGCATTCGCTACTCATCGAGAATCGACTTCAGTGCATTAACATCGCAGGCGAATTCCTTGTGCCCGCGCTGGACGATAAGACCGTTGCGTTTGAAACCGGCCACGGTGCGACTGGCGGTTTCAGTGGTGATGCCCAGCATGGCGCCCATGTCCTCGCGCGAAATCATGCAGCACTGGTCTTTGGTAAAGTTGTCGTTGAGCCACAGCAGCAACTGGGCGACGCGCTGACGGGCCGAGCCGGTAGCCAGCTTGGCCAGCCAAAGATCAGCCTGTTCCAGCGCAGTCTGCCAGCGTTGCAGCAGTTCAGCGTGCAGGGTGGCATTGTGCCGGGCGAGATCATTCACGGTTTCGATGGGCAGGCGGCAGATTTCAGTACGCTGCAGCACCACGGCGTCATGGCCGTAGGTATTGCCCAGCAAGGCTTCCAGACCGGTTACATCGGTGCTTTTCACCAGCCGTACGATGCGCTGGCCGCCATCAGGCAGATAATGCACCAGCTTTACCAGCCCGGAGCGGATGGTATAGATGTATTTTGCTGATTCACCTTCCCGGTAGAGCATATCGCCGGGTTCGAATACGTTCTGGATAATGGGCGTATGAATCTGTTCGAAGTCTTTCTCTTCCAGCCCGGAGAACAGTACGCTGTTGCGTATGTTACAGCTTTCACAATGAGCCACGCCCTGCCAGGCGTCGGCACGATCAACCAGTTTGTCCACTATGCCCCCAACGGCGGAACTGACGCCTTTCAGGCATCTCTCATGAACCGCCAGCTTTTATAGTAATATAACGTTTCAGGCTATCATAACTGAGTCCATTTGTCGGATGAACACACCAGAATGTTAAAAAAACCGGAATTGCTGGCGCCCGCGGGTACGCTGAAGACCATGCAGTATGCTTTTGCCTATGGCGCGGACGCGGTTTACGCCGGTCAGCCGCGCTATAGCCTGCGTGTGCGCAACAATGATTTTCATGGCGAAAACCTGGAAAAAGGCATCAACGAGGCGCACCGGCTGGGCAGGAAGTTTTTCCTCACCACCAACATCATGCCGCATAATTCCAAGGTAAAGACTTTTTTGGCGGATATGGAGCCGGTGGTCGCCATGGGGCCGGACGCGCTGATCATGGCCGACCCGGGACTGATTCATATGGTGCGAGAACGCTGGCCGGAGATGCCGATTCATCTCTCTGTTCAGGCCAATACGACCAACTACGCGGCGGTGAAATTCTGGCAGTCCATCGGCGTTGAACGCATCATTCTGTCACGCGAGCTGTCGCTGGACGAGATTGCCGAAATCCGCCAGCAGGCGCCGGATATGGAGCTGGAAGTTTTCGTCCATGGCGCCCTGTGTATCGCCTATTCCGGTCGCTGTCTGCTGTCCGGTTACTTCAACCACCGCGACCCCAACCAGGGCACCTGCACCAACGCCTGCCGCTGGGACTATAAAACAGTGGAAGCGGAAGAAACCGAGGAAGGCATCATTCAGAAAGCCGATCTGCCGGCAGAAACTGTAGATGCCGTAGAAGTGCAGTTTGACGCCGAGCGTCACCCGCTGGCGGACAAGGTTTACCTGCTGGAAGAGGCCGGGCGCCCCGGCGAGCAAATGCCGATTATGGAAGACGAGCATGGCACCTACATCATGAATTCCAAAGATCTGCGCGCCATCGAGCATGTTCACAATCTGGTGCAAATGGGCATAGACTGCCTGAAAATCGAAGGCCGCACCAAGTCCTATTATTATGCCGCCCGCACCACCCAGTCCTATCGTCAGGCCATTGATGACGCCGCAGCAGGCAAACCTTTCGACCCGGTTCTGCTGGCCGATCTGGAGAGCCTCGCCAGCCGCGGCTACACCGATGGCTTTTACCAGCGCCATCATACCCAGGATTACCAGAACTACATCCAGGGCATATCCCGCGAAAGCCGGCAGAAAGTCGTCGGCGAAGTACTGGAGCGCGACGAAAAAACCGGTCTGGTCGCCATCGACGTGAAAAACAAATTCGCCGTGGGCGACCGGCTGCAACTGATCTGGCCCGGCGGCAAAAAAGACCTGTTGCTCAAACACATGGAAGACATGCACGCCAATCCGCTGGCGGAAGCCCCCGGTGGCGGCTGGAAGGTGCGCATACCGCTGGACGGCGATCATCTGGACAAGGCGTTTATCGCCCGCTACCTGTCATGAATTCCCGCGTCGATGAATGCGTGGAGGCTATCTGCCAGAAAGGCTGCCAGGCCACACGTAATGATCTGACGCGCATGGAAAACGGAGAGATCATTATGGAAATCAGTCACTTGAGCAAAAAAGAGCAAACGGAAGTGCAGCGCGAAATCGCCGCCATCATGGCTGTATATGGCGATGCCTGCCCGGTTGACTAATAGCACAGAGCCAGCCACCATTAGCGTCTGGAACCGAAGGAGAATGAGATGGGATTTTTTGATGACATGCTCGGTGGCAACAGCGCCGTGGTCGGGCAACTGGCGAAGCAATTCGGCATCACCGAAGAACAGGCAAGAGAAGCCATGCGACATATGACGCCGGCCATAGGACGGGGTATGCAGCAGGCGGAGAAAAAGGGCGGCATGGGTTCGCTGATCGAAGCCATCAACGGCGGCGACAAGGATCGTTACATAGACGAGCCCGAAATTCTGGGCAAACCCGAAGCCACCCGCGACGGCAATATCGTGCTGGGTGAAATTTTCAATAATGACAAGGATGTAAGTCGGAACATCGGCGGCTACGCGGCGAAGAAAACCGGCCTGCCAACAGGCATGATGAAAATGATGCTGCCCATACTGGCTTCCATCGTCATGGGCTATCTGAGCAAGCAGCGCCGCAGCGCGCCCATACCCCAATCCCGCGGACACAGCAGTAGTGGTGGCGGACTTGGCGGCTTGCTGGGATCGCTGCTGGATTCCGATAAAGATGGCTCCATTGCGGATGATCTGATCCGCATGGCGACCCGATACATCTAACCAACTCAACAAGTAGGAGAAAAAACATGGGATTGTTTGATTTCGCATCAAATCTCGGACGCAAACTGTTTGGCAAGGACGACGACCCGGCCGCAAAAATCCAGAAACACATCGAGGAGGATAACCCCGGCATCGAAGACCTGAAAGTGGCGTTCGAAGATGGCGTAGTCAAGATCGAGGGCAAGGCCGATGACCCGGCCGCTCTGGAAAAGGCGGTGCTGATGGCGGGCAACGTCAAAGGCGTGGAAAAAGTTGTGGCTGAAGTGGAAGCTCCGCCCATCGAAGAAACCACCGAATATTATGTTATCGAAAAAGGCGACACCCTGTGGGCCATTGCCAGCAAGTATTACGGCAGCGGCGCCAAGTACACGTTGATCGTGGATGCCAACAAGGAAGTCATCAAGAACGCCGACAAAATCTTTCCCGGGCAGAAAATACGCATACCCAAGCTGGAAGATTGACCGGTCTTTATTGTCGAGAAAACCGGCCTTGCGCCGGTTTTTTTGTGGCCGGTAAACCGCCTCGTTCTGTCTCCTTCGCAGACCGCAGTATGTAGATCGGGCAAAGGAGGCATGGCGTGCCCAACGCGCCAACTTCAAGCCTTGCGCATTACCGGGCGCGCTGCGCTTTGCATCCCCCGACTTACGGCAACCATCCACCCACCACCTGCACCGGCGCCATATCGCCAGCTTTCGTTACCCATGCAGCCAGTCCCAGACTGTCGACCTGTGGCTGGCTCACTGCCGGCAACCGCAGGCTCCAGTGTCCATCGACAGAGTCCGCTTCCACCAGATCCAGCACGACAAAATCATGGGACAACTGTTTTCCCGCATTCTCCCCGGCCGTTACCGTCGTTTCGATGCCGAAACCCAACAGAGCCACGTGCAATCGCCAGTCGCCGTTCATGCGGTCAGTGGAAATAAATTCGGCCGAGACTTCGCCGTCCTCCAGTCGCAGTTTCAACGCGCCTGTCCGTGCGGATGGCGCTGGTAGCTGTCGCGCGCCGAACCAGCCTTTCCATTCATCTCCGTTAACCGCAAATGCCGGTGTATAGACGGCCGCAAGACCGCCTGATCGGCGGTAGTCACGCTGGCGCTGCGACCAGCGTTTGCTGGAATACGGATCGCGCCAGCCCAGGTAGTTCCAGTAGTCCACATGCCAGGCCAGGGGTACTATCTCACGCCACAGGCGCGGGTCGCTTTTCAGTTTTCCCAGCCATTTTTCCGCGGGCGGGCAGGAGCTGCAGCCTTCGGAGGTGAACAGCTCCAGTAGGGTCGCCTGCGTTGATCCGCTGGCAAACTCGCGCACGTCTGCGGCTGCGGGCAAGGACAGAAAGAGTGTCAGAAAAAACAATAAACGCATGATGGTTCTCCGTTCAGCAAATGCCGGTGTATAGACGGCCGCAAGACCGCCTGAT
>QOAV01000129.1 GCA_003972845.1 Gammaproteobacteria bacterium | reverse complement strand
CGCCGACCGCTGTTGTTGGTTACTCTCAGACGGTAGCGTTCACCTTTGGTCGCTAGGGCATAATAGCGCTCTACGCCAGCCTTCTCCGGCAAATCAGCATCGAACATGGGCGCTGCGTCACCGTCAGTCATGATTTCAACATCAACCAGAGGCTCCGAATCGTGATCGGCGTAGGCCGACATGCCAAACAGCAAGCTGAACATCAGCAACAGGTTTTTCGTGATTTTCATGGTACGTCTCCTTGGATTGAACATGGGCGTACTATGGCGGGGCAATGCTTAACACAGGCTGAATGAATGGAGCCAATTTCCGATCAGCCGTCAGTTACGGTCTGGCTGCCGCGCATTGCATTTTTCCTGACAGCAGCTATTCATACAGAAACAACAAAGACACGGAATGCTTGTGACCATCCAGCTTTTTCTCTGGCTCGCCGCCGGTTTCGCGCTGGCGCTAATGATTGCCTTTTTCGTAATGCCGAAGCAGGAAAGATCAAGGCTTGTGCGCTCCGTGCCGCTGGAGCAACGCCTGAAAGACTATCCGCAGAGCGCTCAGGCGGTGATCATCAGGGCAAACAAAAAACTCAGCCTGCTGAAGGAGATGCCCTGGGTGGTTACGCTGTCCCTGTTTAGCGCCTATACATTCTGGTTCCGCAAACTGGAAGCCCCGCAGTGTGTCGAGGTGCTCGGCCAGAACGCGATAACAATCCAGTTGCTTCTGGTTTGCTACGGCCTGCCGCTGGCTGTATTGACATGGTCGCTGCTGTATGTCCGCACCGGGCTCAAGACGCTGAAAACGGGCTATTATCCACCTCTGGACGAGAAGCGGTTCGCCGACACCATCGCCACCAGGGGCTGGTTGTCCACCATACGCGGCATCGCCATTTTGCTGATGCCGCTGTTCAGCGTAGCAACCTTGTATTTCGGTAACAGCGCTTATGCGGCGTTGACGGATACAATAGACTGGCAAAAAGTGAAAGTGACGTGTTCGGCCGAGCCGATGAACCCGGCCGCGCAATAACGGCTACAGCAGCACCACGTCATACTGTTCCTGATGATAGGAAGGCTCCACCTGCAATTTGATTGGCTTGCCGATGAACTCCTGCAAATCAGCGAGGCTGCTGGATTCTTCATCCAGCAGCATGTCGATAACCACCTGCGAGGCGATGACCATGTATTCCTTTGCTTCGAACTGACGCACCTCGCGCAGCAGTTCGCGGAAAATCTCGAAACAGACCGTACGCGCGGTGCGTAACACGCCCCGGCCTTCGCACACCGGACAGGGCTCACACAATGTCTGCTGCAGGCTTTCCCGCGTACGTTTGCGGGTGACTTCCACCAGACCCAGGGGTGACATGTCATTGACGCTGGTCTTGGCGTGGTCTCTGGCCAGAGCATTTTCCAGAGTGCGCAAGACCTGGCGCTGATGCTCGGTATCGCCCATGTCGATAAAATCGATGATGATGATGCCGCCAATATTGCGCAGCCGCAGCTGCCGGGCAATGGAATAAGCGGCTTCCATATTGGTCTTGAACAGCGTTTCCTCAAGATTCTTGCGCCCGACAAAACCACCGGTATTCACGTCGATGGTGGTCATGGCCTCGGTGGGATCGATAACCAGATAGCCACCGGATTTCAACGGCACCTTGCTGCCCAGCGCCTTGATGATTTCGTCCTCGATGGAGTAGAGATCGAAGATGGGGCGCTCACCGGGGTAGTATTCCAGTTTGCCTTCCAGTTCGGGAACGAACTCGCGAGCGAATTCTACCGCCGAGTTGAATGTCTCTTTGGAGTCGATGCGCACCTTTTCGATATTTTCCGGCAGCATGTCGCGCATGACACGGAAGGTCAGCGGTAATTCAGTATGCACCTCACCAGTGACTTTTGGATCTTTCATGCGTTTCTTGATGCGTGAGCATACGCGCTTGAGATATTTGAGCTCGGCAACTATCTCTTCGTCAGCCGCTGTTTCAGCCATGGTGCGAATGATAACGCCACCCTTCATGTCCTCTTCCTGAATGGCGTTTTCCACCAAAGTCCGCAGCCGGTCGCGGGTTTCCGGTTCCCTGATGCGCTGTGACACACCAATGTGGCTGGAGCCGGGCAAGTACACCAGGTAACGCGATGGCACGGATATTTCGGTGGTCAGACGAGCGCCTTTGGCGGCGATGGGCTCTTTCACCACCTGCACAATGACATCCTTTCCCGGCCGCAACAATTCGGCGATATGCGGCGTGCGCTTTTCCACGCCGCCATCATGACCATTGGCAATTTTCTGCTCGTGACTGAGTATGTCGGAAACATGCAGAAAGCCGGTGCGCGCCAGCCCCAGCTCGACGAAAGCCGCTTCCATGCCGGGCAGAATGCGAACCACCTTACCCTTGTAGATATTGCCCACGTAACCGCGATTCTCGGTGCGCTCCACCAGCACTTCCTGCAGCATGCCGTTTTCCACCAGAGCGACGCGGGTTTCCTGCGGCGTTACGTTGATCAGTATTTCTTCGCTCATTTTTTCAGGCCTGAGGCTTCAGGGGTGCGGGTTTTCAGATTCACAACAATCTCCACTGCTTTAACAGCATTCTTGTTTCGTACAATGGTAGCCCGACGATCCCCGTATAGCTGCCGCGAATTTCTTTTATGAACTGACCGCCGATGCCCTGAACGCCGTAGGATCCAGCCTTGTCGGCAGGCTCGCCGGTCTGCCAGTAAGCCGAAATTTCTTCCTCTGTCATGGGGCCAAAATCCACTTCGCTGACAGACAGCGCTTCGGACTGGCGGTCGCCGCGCGTAAGCACCACTGCCGTCAGGACTCGATGCGTCGCATTCTGCAGCTTGTTCAGCATGGTCACAGCATCGGCTTCATCTTCTGGTTTGCCGAGGATGACGCCGCCCCTGATGACGCTGGTATCAGCGGACAGTATCACTGCAGCGGCGCCCAGCATGCGTCCGGCAGCTCTGCCTTTTTCTTTCGCCATGCGCATGACATAGTCGCCGGGCGCTTCATTTGGCAACACTGATTCGTCTATATCCGGCGTCACTACATCAAATTCGACGCCAAGCAGCTTGAGTAACTCGCGGCGGCGCGGCGACGCGGACGCAAGCCAGATCATTCCAGCTTCTTGTCCAGAGATTCCAGTTCGGCAATACCGGACTTCAATTCTTTTTCAGCGGCTTCGTCATCCATGTCATCTGCCGTTTCATCCTTATCGGTTTTTGAACCCACAAAAGAAGACAGAAACAGGCCCAGCTCGAACAACAGCCAGATGGGGATGGCCAGCATGGCCTGGGAGATGATGTCCGGCGGCGTCAGCAGCATGCCCGCCACGAAGGCGCCAACAAAGATATAGGGGCGTTTTTTGGCCAGGGATTCCCGTGTGGCAAAGCCCATTTTAATCACCAGCATGGTGAATATGGGCACCTCGAAGGCAAATCCGAACGCCAGAAACAGTTTGATGACAAAATTCAGATAGGCCTGAATATCGGTCATTACCGCGACACCTTCCGGCGCGGTAGCCTGGAAGAAACTGAATATCATCGGGAAAACGACAAAATAGGCGAACAGGCCGCCCATGAAGAACAAAACCACGCTGGCCGCCACCACTGGCATAATCAGACGCTTTTCATTCTGGTACAATCCCGGCGCCACGAAGGCCCAGAGCTGATACAGCACCACGGGTATCGCCACCACAAAGGCAAAAAAGAAAGTCACTTTCAGCGGCGTCAGAAACGGCGACGCCACCTCGGTGGCAATCATGGTCGCCCCATCAGGCATGGTAGCTAACAACGGCTTTGCCAGTAAGGCATAAAGCTTGTTGGCGAAGGGAAATGCCACCGCGAAAACCACCATGACGGCTATCACTGCACGCATCAACCGAGTGCGCAACTCAAGCAGATGACTGATGAAGGACTGCTCCTTCTCCAGGATTTCGTCGTTGGATTGCATTATTTGCTGTCGGCCGGGATGGTTTTTTCTTGTTTGGCTGGCTGCTTATCGGGAATTGCAGGTGCGTCAGCGTCTACGGGCTTTGTTTTTTTCAGGTCGACAGCAGGAGCATTGATCAGCGCTTCATCCAGCCCCTTGTCGGGAACCTAATCGATGATGCTTTTGCCTGCTGATTTGAATTCCTGCTGAGCCTGGCGGAACTGTTCCTGCACATCTTTCAGTTCCTGCAGATTACCCGCGCCCATTTCGCGGTCGATGTCCGCTTTCACGCCGGAGATGAAACGTGAAAGTTTCGAATAATACACACCGGCCTTGCGCGCCAGATCGGGCAGACGCTCAGGGCCAACCACAAACAGGGCAATGATGCCGATTACAAAGACTTCCCAGAAGCCTATATCAAACATATCCCGGGACAGCCCGTCAGACTTTTTCTTTTTCCGACGAAGTGAATTCGGCGTCAATCACCTTGCCGTCTTCACTGGCTTCGATCTTGTCAGCCTCTTCCTCTTCGCCTTCTTTCACTGCCTGGCGAAAATTCTTGATGGCGCCGCCCAGGTCGCCACCCACATTGCGCAGTTTTTTCGCGCCAAACAGCACCAGTACAATAAGTAAAATCAGTATCAATTCAGTTGGTCCAAAGCCCATAATCATCTCCTAAACATTTGTGTGGAGCGAGAAGTTGAAAGTGAGGGACAAAACCATCTTCTCCCCGCCTGCATCACTCGCCGCGCGACGCCTTTTCTTCCAGCCCCGACAGGCCGAAGCGGCGCTCCAGTTCTTTCAGCACATCATCCGGCCCAAGGCCGCAATACGCAAGCATTACCATGGTATGAAACCACAAATCAGCCGTTTCATAAATGATCTTGTCTTTTTCGCCGTCTTTGGCGGCTATGACGGTTTCCGTGGCTTCCTCTCCGACTTTCTTCAGAATAGCATCAATGCCCCTGTCGTAAAGGCCGGAAACATAGGATGCTGCCGGGTCGCCCGACTTGCGGGATTCCAGCACTTCCGCCAGTTGTCGCAAAACGCTATCCATATATTTCATCCGGATTTTTCAGTACAGGCTCAACCGGCGTCCACTGGCCATTTTCCAGCCGCTGATAAAAACACGCGCGTCTTCCGGTGTGACAGGCGATTCCGCCCTTTTGTTCAACTTTCAGCAATACCACGTCGTTGTCACAGTCGAGCCGAATGTCACGCACGGTCTGCTCATGGCCGGATTCCTCGCCCTTGCGCCACAACTTGCCGCGCGAACGGGAAAAATACACAGCGCGGCCCGTTGCCGCTGTTTCCGCCAGCGCCTCCCGGCTGGCCCAGGCCATCATCAACACGGTTCCATCGCTGGCATCCTGTGCGATAACCGGTACCAGGCCCTGTTCATTCCAGCTGATGTCGTCAAGCCAATCTTTGCTCATGGTGCGAATGATAAACGATTCCGCGGGAGAGTGCTTGCAAAGCAGCAGAATGCTCGAGTTTGCGAAAGGCTCCCGGGAGTTGGTCGAAGCAGGGGAGATTCTACTATGGTGAAGAGCCAGCCAGGCTGACACTGGCCAGGAATGATAACCTATACTTTCGGAACGCCCGGTACAGCGCGAGCCAGTTCTTCCTCAGCGTTTTTTTGCGCCAGTTCCATGGCCTTTACCAGCCGAGGAATCTGCGACAGCGCGGGAGCACCGTCCATGAGCAGCGCCAGCGGCATGACTTCAAACACCTGCTGTGGCGTGGCGCAGGCCTTGATCGCTGCAATGGTGTGCAGTCGTATATGCTTCTTGCGCTGCCGGACCAGGGCGATGCCCAGAGCAATCAATTCGCGGTCGTGTTGCAGCAACGCCCCCCTGGACATGACGAACTGTTTCCAGGAAGAACGCCAGGATCGCCACATCACCGGATCATTCTCCGGGCTGGCGTTCAAGAACAGCACGATTTTACGCACCTGGCGGATTTCTTTTTTGCTGGCGCCCAGATCGTGAGAGGATTTGCTGTGTATGTTGATGCAACGGCGACAACCTTTGGCCAGCGCCATTCCCAGAGTAATCAGCTCCTTGCTCTTGCGATCAATGGCGCCTTTTTTGGTGCTTTCCTGAGAAAGCTCGCCGATAATTTCCAGAAACTCGGCTATCCCGTAGGTGCGCGCCTTTTTCAGCGACCGGGTGAATTCATCCGCCTGCATGATCTGTTCAGGCTGCTCTGGCTTCGGCCTTTTTTACCGCCGGATACAGTTTCTCGGACTCGTCCACAATACGATTCCAGATCAGCTCAAACATCTTGTTGGTATCGTCGAGAAATTCCTGGTGATCCTTGATGTGCAGTTCATTGTTCTTACACCAGTGGCGCACATACTGCTTGAAGACGCGCTTGATTTCCGCTGAACCGCCAAGAAAGTTTTCCGCCAGTTTGCGCGTCGCACTATGTGTCAGCAGCGGTTTGTACAGCGTCCTTTCCTCAAGGTCTAGATGCTCGTTCACTGCATTGACATACTGGAAGAACAGCTTGCAGGTAATGTCGGCGTCACACATCTGCCGATCCTTGATCAGAAACGACAGCACATTGGCCATTTCACCAATTCTATGGTTTTGCTCGTAAAGGGTGTCAAAATCTGCCATGTCCATCTCCTCTGGATAATTTATTCGGAATACCGTTTACTGTACGGGAACATTTACTACGTTCCGGCAAGCCCGACAATCTCATGCTGCAAGGATATGACGGAAAAACATCAAAAGATTTGATCTGGGTCAGCAGCGCGGGATTTAGCTAAGAATAAGATGAGCGAACTCTTGCAAAAAAAACGGATCGTAGCAAACAACCATTCCGAGCAACCCGATACAGGAGAACTTTCGATGAAATTACGCAACACCTTGCTGGCAACCGCTGCTCTGGCTTCAATCACTGGCGGCGCTGCCATAACCGGGCAGCCGTCAGGCGCTGCTTCATGGCTGGATCTGGTCATTTCACCAGCTGTCGCCGGTGATTATTATGGCCACCGGCCTCGCCACATGCGCAGGAGAAAGCCGCCGCAGGCCGGATATGATGACGCACCACTGGATGACATGCAACGCATGATGGATCACATGCGCCAGATGGAAGCGCGTCTGGCGCAGAGAATGCAGCGATTGCAGCAGGAGATCGATCGGGAATTGGCCCGAAATTCAGATGGCCGGCAGTCGTTGCGCATGCAGCAAAGCCTTTCCATGCCGGCGGTGCTGATCGACGAGGACGAAAATAATTATCTGGTCACGGTGAACATGCCGGACGCCGACAAGCCCTCCATCAAACTCAAGCTGGAAGGATCGGTACTGAGCATTGGCGCCAGCAAGAAAATGCGCAAGACCAAAAAGGGCGACGGCGTCTATCTGTCTGAATCCGCATCCAGCAGCGTCATCCGCAGCGTCACCCTGCCCGGCCCGGTGGAACAAAACAACATGAAAGCCGATTACCGTAACGGCAAGCTGCTGATTGTTATCCCCAAGGCCAAAAAGCCATCCTGATGGAATGATACAAGCTTGCGGCCTCGGACGAGAGGCCGCCCTCATTTTTCGCCGGATTTTGCCAACAGCGCCATGACCTCGCGCCAGCCCTGCTCCGGCTTTGAGTTTGCCGCGTATCGAATTTGGTGCGCCTTCTGCGTCGGCGCACCCTGCCCTGCACTCAGTTCAGCTCGATAACCTCGTCGGCATCGCTCCAGTCGAATTTATCCTTCCATTGGGCGGTTTCGCCATCACCCACGTGCAGCAGCACCAGCGTCTTGCCGTCTTCCACGGCCTGGTGCAGATGCGCCAGTTTTTCCTCCGGCACGCCGGAGGCATGCAGGCCTTTGGCCAGGTCGGTCAACGCTGCGCCACCGAGCATCAGACTGGCGCCGACGCCCGCGCCCAGCGCTGCGCCGGCGATGGCTTCGATGATCGGGCCGGCGGCCAGCAAGGGGCCAACGCCCG
>QOAV01000136.1 GCA_003972845.1 Gammaproteobacteria bacterium | reverse complement strand
GCTTTTGACAGCAGAGGAAGTGGCTGTTGATGTACCGATGCAGATTGCGCCATTGGCCGCCGGTCAAAACCATTCTCTGGCGAGATGCGAAAATGGCCTGGTTTTCAGCTGGGGCAGTAATGCTTCCGGTCAGCTGGGCGATGGCACCGGACTGGATGCCTATAGCCCGGTTGCGGTGCGCGATGAGCATTACGAACCGGCGCAGGGCTTTGCTGCGGTAGCATCAGGCGACAATCATGCACTGGCGCTGAAGCTCAACGGCAGTGTACTGGCCTGGGGCGCCAATGACGCCAGCCAGGTATTCGATACACAAGCAAATCTGGCTTACGCCAGCTCCTACCGGATAGCGCCCGATGCCTACACCGGGCCATTCGAGACTGCGCCGGCGGGCACCACGGGAGAATTTTACGAAACACCGGTTTCCGTTCTGGAAGCAGATACCAGCCCGGCAGCCGAAGTAAGGGCGGTTTCCGCGGACGGGTCTCTGAGCGTAGCATTGCGAGCGGATGGCAGCGTCATCGCCTGGGGAAACACCGGGTTTCTCACCCGCTCGGCCGAGAGTGTTGCCGCGCGTGAAAACGGCGCTGTTTCACAAAGCGGTTTCGGCTTGACTGTTGGCGCTGATGGCGGCCAGGCGAATATTCAGGATAATGATCAGACCAGCAGTTCAGACGGTGGAACCACTGGCGGGACTGGCGACGGTGCTGGGGATGGTTCTGGTGATAGCGGGCAGCTGGCCGAGAGCTCCGTGGTTAACCTGCTCGGTGTGGATGGCGAACCGGTGTCCGGCGTAGTCTCCGTTGCCGCAGGAGATCAACATATACTCGGCAGGCTGGCGGATGGCAGGGTTCTGGTCTGGGACAGGAATACTCCGATCAACCCGGCGCTGCTCAGAGAAGGTGGCGAGCGCGCGGCATTCGCGCAAAACAATCAGAATCCGGAAGATGATTCGCCTTATTTTGATCCGTCAAAGGTTGGCGGTGAGCACGAAGCGGCGCTGCGGGCGGTATACCTGCGCGACGCCGGCAGAAGAATCATTAGCGGCGTGCGCCAGATCAGCTCGGCGGCGGGCTACAGTGTTTACGTCATGAACAACGGCCAGGTGATGGCGTCGGGGAATTCGACCATCCCCTTTTTCAGTAACGGCGTCAACAGTTCCACCGGGCCAAAAACAGGCGAACCGGAGGTGCCGGAAACCGGCCCGTCCCCGGTCGATGGCGCCGATCAGCAAGCATTGCAGAAAGGTATTGTCGGTACACCGGTTTCAGGGGAGGCTGACGACAATCCGGATTCCGGCGACAGTAACACGGACTCGCCGGATAGTGGTACTGGCGGTGAGACTGACACAACTAACATATCCGGCGTACCCGGCACAACAACTGTGGCGGTCGATGCGTTCGCCGCCAATGGTGGTATTGCCCATTATGTGCGCCGCAATGACGGCAAACGTCTGACTGGCGTCAGGGCGGCGGCGGCAGGCAAGAATCATGTGTTGTTCCTGTTGAGTACCGGGCATGTGACAGCCATGGGCGCCAACGATTTCGGACAGCTTGGCAACGGCGCCAACACGCCCAGCGATACGACCGGCTCCCTGGTGACGGTGGTGGACGCATCTGCTCAGCCGATCAAGCATATCGTGGCGGTGGCGGCGGGTGACAATCACAGCCTGGCACTGTCGCGGGAGGGCGTGGTCTACGCCTGGGGAGACGGCAGCGCCGGACAGCTGGGCGATGGTTCCAATGTCAGCAGTTTTGTCGCGGTAGCGGTGCGGGACAGTTACAATCGGCCATTCAATATCCGTTACAGCTGCGAGCCCCTGTTCTGAGTTGTTGTTGCCGGAATGAGCAATTTGCGGGTGGGAAAGTCTGGTTTGCTATTGTTGGCGTTTGTTGTGCTGGCCGGTAGTATTTATCATGCGGCGGAAAGGGGCTACTTTTACCTGATCAAGCCCGACCAGCCGCCTGGTACTTCAGGTATGGAGCAGTTGCGTCCGCCATCAACAAAAATCAGCCTGGCGTCGATCCGTTCGGCCCGGCTTTTTGGCAGAAAAGTGGTAAAAGCAGCGCCTCCGCCCAAACAGGTGGTGGCCAAGACGCGACTGAAGTTGAGCTTGAACGGCATTATCTGGGCTACCAGGCCAGAGGACGCCAAGGCCATCATATCCGGGGCAAACAAGCGGCCACGAACCTATTCTGTGGGCGATACCATCCGTCAAACAGATGCCAGGATTGATTCCATCGAGAGGGGCAAGGTGGTGCTGGAACGAGGCGGGCGGCTGGAGAAGCTGGAACTTGCCGTTCCGGTACTTGATATCACCCAGGGGCAGAAAATGCCGACAACGCCATTTATCAAAGCAGAGCAGTAGAATATGGTTCATCAATGGGCAGGAATGATTGCAAGAGCGCTAGTGATTGCCGGGTTGTTGATACCCGGTATGGTCCATGCCGCGCCGGCTGATACGGACAGCCATGTCAAGGTTGTTGAAGATGGCGGCAAGAAAAAATACGTTCTGAATTTCCAGTCCGTGGATATACCTGTTCTGGTCAACACCATTTCCCAGATTACCGGAAGAAATTTCATTATCGATCCCAGGGTGAAGGGCAAGGTAACCGTTGTTTCCGGCAAGGAATATGATGCGGATGAAGTATATGACGTATTCCTGTCGGTACTGGATGTGCATAATTTTGTCGCCATCGACAATGGCGATATCATCAAGGTGCTGCCCAAGGCGATCGCCAAACAGACGCCCACCAAAACCCGTTTCTCCACGGATGTTACGGGCAACGATGAGCAGATAACCGAGGTCTACAAACTCAAATACAGCTCGGTGCAAACCCTGCTGCCGGCATTGAAACCCCTGCTGCCGCCCACCAGTCATTTCGCCGCCCATGTACCCAGTAATTCAGTGATCATTACCGGATCCGCATCGAGTATTCATCGGGTGCTGTCCATCGTCAAAAACCTGGACAAGCCATCCGCCGGCAGTGATATTCACGTGGTCTACATGCAATACGCCAAGGCCAAGGATATGGTCGCCATACTCAACAAGGTGCTGGCCGAGGCGCAGAAGGGCGCCGCGCCTGGGAAGGCACCCGCCGCCTCCAGGGTGGCGGCTTCGGTGCAGGCCGACGAAGCCACCAATGCCTTGATCATCAACGCTCCTGCAGAGCAGTATCAGCAGTTGCAACGGGTGATTGAAAAACTGGATATACGCCGCGCCCAGGTCTTCGTGGAAGTGCTGATTGCGGAAGTGACGAAGCGCAAGGAGGCGGATCTGGGTATTTCATTCGAAGCGCTGGATAAAAATCTGCCCAAGGGTCAGGGCAGCGGCAGCACCAGCTTTACTCCGGGTAGCGAGTTTGGCCTGTCGCTGGGCTATATCACCCGTTTTGTCACCAATCTCAACAACCAGCGCGTGCCGGACTTCCAGTTGTTGCTGCATTTGTTGCAGTCGGATACCGATGCCAATATCGTCTCCACCCCCAATCTGCTGACCCTGGACAATGAAACGGCTGAAATTACGGTGGCCAGCGAAGTCCCTTTTGTCACCGGTCAGTTCACCACCAATACTGGCACCACCACGACGACCACCAATAACACCAATAACACCAATAACAATAACGCCCAGGTCACCACCTCAAACGTCAACCCTTTCCAGACCATCGAACGCAAGGACGTGGGCCTGATACTGAAGATCACGCCGCAGATCAACAAGGGCGACACGCTGCGGCTGGATATCGAACAGGAGCTTTCCAGTATCGCCAAGGCATCTGCCCAGGGTGCGGCCGATCTGATTACCAACAAACGCACCATCAAGGCGTCTGTGTTGGTGGATAACGGCAAGATTGTGGTCATCGGCGGGCTGATTACCGATGAATTGCAGGGCGGCCAGGATGGCATTCCCGGCCTGTCCAGCATTCCCGTCCTTGGCGCGTTGTTTCGGAAAAAAACCAAAACTGCGGCGAAGACCAACCTGATGGTGTTTCTGCGCCCGTGGATTGTGCGCTCCTATGATGATCTGGCCGAATTTACGACGGATAAATACGGCCAGATACAAAGCGATGAACGTTCTCTGGTTCCCGAACGAGAGTATCTGTTGCGCAAGGAAACCCAGCCCGTATTGCCGCCCATAAACACGCTGCAGAACACCAAAAGGGCGCTGGTGCCGGAGCACGCTGAACCCACCAAGCCACTTTTCTCCGGAGAGGCCGACGAGTGTGAGAACTGGGATATCATCGAAGTAGGGACCTGTCATTAGCGGACATATAGAAAAGCTCGATCCGCAAAGTGTTGCGCTGATACCGTACCCGTATTCCAGGCGCCACAATGTGCTGTTTTCCCATGTCGAAGAAGGCGTGGCGAAAGTTCTGAGAGTGGAGCCGGTGTCCTTGCCCATAGTGACCGAGCTGCGCCGCCGTATCGGCAAGCCGCTGGATTTTTCCGATGTCAGCAAAACCGAATTCGAAGAGATTATTCGCGTCGCCTATGACAAGGGCGATTCCCAGGCCACACGGATTGCCGAAGACCTGGAAGAAGATGTGGATCTGGATCAGCTGGCAGAAGAGGTGCAGGAAACCACTGACTTGCTGGAGCAGGATGATGATGCGCCGATCAAGAAATTTATCAATGTCCTGCTGGGGCAGGCGATCCGCGAAAAAGCCTCGGATATTCATTTTGAGGTGTTTGAGACCAGCTCGGTGGTGCGCTTCCGTATCGATGGCGTGTTAAAGGACGTGGCGACGCCACGCCGCGAGCTGCACTCGGCCATCATATCCCGGCTCAAGATCATGGCCGATCTGGATATTGCGGAAAAACGCAAGCCGCAGGACGGGCGCTTTTCAGTGCGGCTGGGTGATCACCCGGTGGATGTCAGGGTATCGTCACTGCCCACCCGCCACGGCGAGCGGGTGGTTCTGCGCATACTCGACAAGCAGGCTTCGCTGATGGATCTGAGTATACTCATGAAAGGCGAAGTTCTGGAACGCATGCGCGAGCTGATCTCTTTGCCCAATGGCGTGGTACTGGTAACCGGACCCACCGGCTCTGGCAAGACCACAACCCTGTATGCCGCATTGCGCGAGATCGACCGCGCCCGCCTGAACGTGATGACCATCGAAGACCCGGTGGAATATGATCTCGAGGGCGTTGGTCAGATGCAGGTCAATGCCAAGATCGACCTTACTTTTGCCGACGGCCTGCGCTCCATATTGCGGCAGGATCCCGACGTGGTGCTGGTGGGAGAGATACGCGATGGCGAAACCGCCGAAATCGCCATACAGGCCAGTTTGACCGGCCATCTGGTGCTGTCCACCCTGCATACCAATACGGCCATTGGCGCCGTTACCCGGCTGCGCGACATGGGTGTGGAGGAATTTTTGCTGGCTTCCACTGTGCGCGGGGTACTGGCGCAGCGGCTGGTAAGGACGCTGTGTCCGCAATGCCGGGAACAAGTCCCCGCGGACCGGGGTGTGCAGCAGCTGTTTGAAAAAGAGGGGGGCGATGGCATTGAAACAGTCTGGCAGCCGCGAGCCTGCAAGGCCTGCAACTACACAGGTTATTCGGGTCGTTCCGCCATTTACGAGTTAATACTGATTGATCGGGATCTGGAGCGCATGATCCACGAAAACGCCAGCGAACAGAAAATGCTGAAACATATCAGAAAGCACACACAGGGGCTGGAGGCTAACGGTCTGGCTTTGGTGCGACGTGGTGAAACCAGCGTGGATGAAGTATTGCGTGTCACGCGGGATGTGACCGAAGCCAGCCAGGTGTTCGAGAAAGCCTGAGTTCGATGCCAGCCTACGAATACACTGCCCTGAACAACAAGGGCCGAAAGAAAAAGGATGTCATATCCGCAGATTCCTCGCGTCATGCCCGCCAATTGCTGCGGGACAAGGGCTTTACGCCGCTGACGGTCAGTCAGGTTCAGGACAGGAACCGTTCTGCCAAAAAATCTGTCGGGTTTTCCCGTGGCATCTCCCAAAGCGAGCTGAGCATATTTACCCGTCAGTTCGCTACCCTGATCAGTTCGGGTCTGACTATCGAGCAATCCCTTGATGCTTTATTGTCCCAGGCCGAGGGTCACCGCATGAAAACCATGCTGGGGGGAGTTCGCGCCGCTGTGCTGGAAGGTTCCACCCTGGCCGACGCCATGCGCCGGTATCCTTCGCATTTTCCGGAGATTTACCCGGCAACGGTTGCCGTGGGTGAAGAAACCGGACGTCTGGCGCTGGTGCTGGAACGTCTGGCTGATTACAATGAGTCTCGTCAGGCGTTGTCGCAAAAAATCGTTGTTGCTCTTATTTATCCCGTGGTTTTGCTGTTTGTGGCGGTTGGTATCGTCGTCGCCCTGATGACTTTTGTCATCCCGAAAATCACCTCGGTCTACATCAATGCCGGCAATGACCTGCCGCCGCTGACCGTAGCAATGATCAGCATCAGCGATTTCATTCGCCATTATGGCTTGTGGGTGCTGGCTGTGCTGGGTACTCTGCAAGTCGCATTTCTGCTTGCCATGCGCAAACCAGCCCTGAAAATGAGCTGGCATCGTTTCAAGCTGAAATTGCCCTGGATCGGCCGTTTGATTCGCGGACTCAATTCTGCGCGCATGGCGCGAACTCTGGCGATCATGACCCAAAGCGGCGTGCCGCTGATTTCCGGCCTCAAGGCCAGCTCGCGGGTGGTGGGCAATATGGAGATCCGGAACAAAATACAGACCGCCACCGAGGAAGTCGGCAAGGGTGCAAGCCTGAACCGGGCGTTGGCGCGCACCGGCTATTTTCCGCCAGTGCTGTTGCAGATGGTGGCCAGTGGCGAGGCCAGCGGCGACCTCGATACCATGCTGGAAAAAGCTGCGTCCATTCAGGAACAAGAGCTGACTACGAAAATCCAAATGTTTGTAGGTCTGTTCGAACCTTTGATGATTCTGTTCATGGGCGCCATCGTGCTGGTTATCGTGATGGCCGTTTTGATGCCAATTTTTGATCTGGGAGATATGTTGAAGTGAATAAGGAAATGAAACGGGAAACGGGCTTTACCCTGCTGGAAGTCATGGTTGTCATCATCATCATCGGCCTGCTGGCGACCATGGTGTTGCCCAAGGTTATCGGGCGTACGGAAGAAGCTTATGTCGCCAAGGCGAAAAGCGACATCAGCGCGCTGTCGTCGCAGTTGAAAATGTACAAACTGGACAACTACACCTATCCCAGCACTGACCAGGGCTTGCAGGCTCTGGTGAGTAAACCGGATACCGAGCCGGAGGCGCGCAACTGGAAAGGCTACATCGAACGCCTGCCGAAGGACCCGTGGGGCAACGACTATCACTATCTGCAGCCGGGAGAGCACGGTGATTTCGATATATGGTCAGTCGGCGCGGACGGCAAGGACGGTGGCGAGGGCAATGGCAAGGATATCACCAGCTGGGAACTGGATCAGTAGTCATCCCCGGGCGAGAGGATGCATGCCGACGGATTGTTGCCTGTGACAATGCCATCCTTGAACCAGCGTGGTTTCACCCTGCTGGAACTGATCGTTGTTGTTTTTCTCATCGCCCTGTCGGCCGGCTTCATTTTTCCGCGTTTGTCCCACGATGTCGGTCTCGAGGTGGAGCAGGCGGCGGAGAAATTCGCCACCCTGGTCAATTACTGCAAGGAAGAAGCTATCGTCAGTTCGGAACCGGTCGCCATTTTTATTGATCCGGCCGAGGCCCGTTATGTTTTCCTGCGGCTGGGCAAGACAGACTGGGAAGCATTGCAGAACGATGATGTTCTGCGTCCTCGCACTGTCAAGAAGCCGGTTGCTGTAAAGGTGCTGAAACTGCAGAAGAATGCTATCTCCCGCGCCCTGTCCCCTGACGACAAGAACAGCCGGAAGAGCCAAAAGAAA
>QOAV01000198.1 GCA_003972845.1 Gammaproteobacteria bacterium | reverse complement strand
CTATGGGCCGCTGGTGGTTCCGCAGAATTGACGGGATACCGGGTTGACGCCCTCAAGCAGGGCGACTTACACTTGGCCGCTGAATATTAAGAATGAAACGCCGGCTGATGATCGCGACACCAAGCCAACGACCATAAAGAGAGCATGCTTCAGGAATATCTTCCCATTTTAATCTTCATCGTTGTCGCGCTGGCCATCGGCGCAGGCGCGTTCATTGCCGGCTGGTTTCTCGGCCAGCCGAGCCATCCTGACGCCGACAAAAACGCTCCCTATGAATGCGGCTTCGAAGCTTTTGAAGACGCCCGCATGAAATTCGATGTGCGCTATTATCTTGTCGCCATCCTGTTCATTCTGTTTGATCTGGAAATCGCTTTTCTGTTTCCCTGGGGTGTCGTGCTGGAAAAGATCGGCAAATTCGGTTTCCTCGCCATGGTGGTTTTTCTGGCCATATTGGTGGTCGGGTTTGTCTACGAATGGGCCAAAGGCGCCCTCGACTGGGAATAGGCCAAGAGAATCATGTCAGATAAAGGCTGGATAACGACCAAACTGGATGACCTGGTGAGCTGGAGCCGCACCGGTTCCATGTATCCCATGACCTTCGGGCTGGCCTGCTGCGCGGTGGAAATGATGCAGGCCGGCGCATCCCGCTATGATCTTGACCGATTCGGCATGTTGTTTCGTCCCAGCCCGCGGCAGTCCGATGTCATGATAGTCGCCGGCACATTGTGCAACAAGATGGCTCCGGCCTTGCGCAAGGTCTACGATCAGATGGCGGAACCGCGCTGGGTGATCTCCATGGGTTCCTGCGCCAACGGCGGCGGTTATTATCATTATTCCTATGCAGTGGTGCGTGGATGCGACCGCATTGTGCCGGTGGATATCTATGTGCCGGGTTGCCCGCCCACGGCAGAAGCGCTGATCTACGGCATTCTGCAACTGCACAGAAAAATTCGCAACAAACCGGTCATCGAGCGATGAGCGATGAAGCCATGAAAGATTTGCTGGATCGCGTCGTTCAGGTATTGGGCGACAAGCTGGTGGATTCCACCATCAGCCTGGGAGAGCTCAGTATCGAAGTAACCCCTGACAAGATCGTTGCGGCCTGTGAATCGCTCAGCAGCCACGATGATCTGGCGTTTACCCAGCTCACCGACCTGTGTGGCGTCGATTATTCCGCCTATGGCGCAGAAAAGCCGGGATTTCACTGGCGCAAGCCCCGTTATGCCGTGGTCTACCACCTGCTTTCCGTCAAACACAACCAGCGTATCCGGGTAAAAAGCTTCATCAATGGCGATATGCCGAAAATTGATTCCGTGGTCGGCATATGGGCCGGCGCAGACTGGTTCGAGCGCGAGGCATTTGATCTGTTTGGCATCATTTTCGACGGCCACCCGGATTTGCGCCGGATTCTCACGGATTACGGTTTCATTGGCCACCCATTCCGCAAGGACTTCCCCATATCCGGTCATGTGGAGATGCGTTATGACCCCGAACAAAAGCGCGTGATATACCAACCGGTGAGCATAGAGCCGCGCATACTGGTGCCGCGCGTTATCCGGGAGGACGGATTCGGTGGCTGAGATACGCAATTACACCATGAATTTCGGTCCGCAGCATCCGGCGGCGCACGGCGTGCTGCGGCTGGTGCTGGAGATGGACGGCGAAATCATCGAGCGCGCCGATCCGCATATCGGCCTGTTGCATCGTGGTACCGAGAAGCTGGCGGAAACCAAGCCCTACAACCAGAGCATCGGCTACATGGATCGGCTCGATTATGTCTCCATGATGTGCAGCGAGCATGCCTATGTGCGGGCAGTGGAAAGCCTGCTCGGTATCGAAGCGCCGGAGCGGGCGCAGTATATTCGCACCATGTTCGACGAGATCACCCGCATACTCAATCATCTGCTGTGGATCGGCGCGCACGCGCTGGATGTGGGCGCCATGACCATGTTTCTGTATGCCTTCCGCGAGCGTGAAGACCTGATGGACGCCTACGAGGCGGTGTCCGGCGCCCGTTTGCATGCGACTTATTATCGCGTCGGCGGCGTCATGCTGGATCTGCCGGACAGCATGCCGCAATACCAGCCGTCCAAATGGCACAACGAAAAAGACACCAAACGCATGAACGAAAATCGAGAAGGCGATCTGCTCGATTTTCTGGAAGATTTCACCAACCGTTTTCCCGGCTATGTGGACGACTACGAAACCCTGCTCACCGATAACCGTATCTGGAAACAGCGTTTGGTGGATATTGGCGTGGTCTCTCCGGAGCGCGCTATTGAACTGGGTTTCACCGGCCCCATGCTGCGCGGTTCCGGCATCGAATGGGATCTTCGCCGCAAACAGCCTTATGCGGCCTACGACAATATGGATTTCCAGATTCCCGTGGGCGTCAACGGCGACAGTTATGACCGCTATCTGGTGCGCATGGCCGAAATGCGCCAGTCCAACGAAATCATCAGGCAGTGCATCGACTGGCTGCGTGTGAACCACGGGCCGGTAAAAGTGGACAACCACAAGGTCACCGCACCCAGCCGTACCGACATGAAAGAAAACATGGAATCAATGATCCATCATTTCAAACTGTTTACCGAAGGTTATTGCGCGCCCCGGGGCGAGGTCTATTCCGCCGTGGAAGCGCCCAAGGGCGAGTTTGGCGTTTACATGATTTCCGATGGCGCCAACAAGCCCTACCGGGTGAAGCTGCGTGCGCCGGGCTTTGCCCATCTGGCGGCGCTGGATGAAATGTCCCGCGGCCACATGCTGGCCGACGTGGTGGCCATCATTGGCACCCAGGACATCGTATTCGGGGAGATTGACCGATGAGCAACCAGATTCTGAGCCGGCCCGTACTGGACGCCATTGCTGAAGAATTGCAGAAATATCCCTCAGACCATAAACAATCTGCGGTGATGGCGGCATTGCGTTTCGTGCAGGAAGAAAAAAACTGGATCTCGCGCGAGGCCATGGACGCCATCGCCGACGTGCTCGGCATGCAGCCGATACAGGTGTATGAGGTGGCGACTTTCTATTCCATGTATCGCCTGAAAAACAGCGGCAGGCACCAGATCAACGTCTGCACCAATGTATCCTGCATGCTGTGCGGTTCCTCCGAGGTGGTCAGCCATCTGCAAGATCGCCTCGGCATCAAGCCGGGCCAGACCACCAGCGACGGACGATTCAGCCTCAACGAGGTGGAATGCCTGGGCGCCTGCGGTGGCGCGCCGATGATGCAGCTGGACCGGGATTATCACGAAAACCTGACGCCCGAGATTCTCGATGCGTTGCTGGAAGGACTGGATTGAACGCGATCATGTCATTATACGTCTGTCTGCCAGAACCCGATATCGAAGCGCCCTGGACGCTGAAGTCCTACAAACAGCGCGGCGGCTATCAGGCGCTGGAAAAAGTCCTCAAACACGGCATGTCGCCGGATCAGATCATCGAGGAAATGAAGAACTCGGGCCTGCGCGGACGCGGCGGCGCCGGATTTCCCACTGGTCTGAAGTGGAGCTTCATGCCGCGCAGCGCGCCGGTGGACAAATATATCGTCTGCAATTCGGATGAAGGCGAGCCCGGCACCTTCAAGGACCGCGACATCTTGCGTTACAACCCGCACGCCCTGATCGAAGGCATGATCATCGCCGGTTACGCCATCGGCGCCAATGCCGGCTACAACTACATACGCGGCGAGTTCATCGAGCCCATCGAACGTTTCGAGGCGGCTTTGGCCGAAGCGCGTGAGGCGGGTTTTCTGGGTAACAGTATTTTTGATTCAGGCTTTGACTTCCAGCTCCATGTGCATCGTGGCGCCGGCGCCTATATTTGCGGCGAGGAAACCGCCTTGCTCGAATCCATCGAAGGCAAAAAGGGCCAGCCGCGTTACAAGCCGCCGTTTCCGGCCAACTACGGGCTGTTCGGCAAACCGACCACGATCAACAATACCGAAACGCTGGCGTCGGTGCCGGCCATTATTCGCAATGGCGGTCAGTGGTTCCAGGACCTGGGCAAGCCCAACAATGGCGGCTCAAAAATATTTGCCGTGTCGGGGCACGTCAACAACCCCGGCAACTTCGAAGTGCCCATGGGCATTCCCTTTGCGGAACTGCTGGAAATGGCCGGTGGCGTGCGTAACGGCAAACAACTCAAGGCGGTGATCCCCGGAGGTTCATCGACGCCGGTACTGCCGGCCGAGGTAATGATGGAGCTGGACATGGATTATGATTCGCTGGCCAAAGCCGGATCCATGCTCGGTGCGGGTTCGGTCATTGTCATGGACGAAGACACCGACATGGTGAAAACGCTGGAGCGCATCGCCTATTTCTATTACGAGGAATCCTGCGGTCAGTGCACGCCATGCCGGGAAGGCACCGGCTGGTTGTACCGCGTGATCCGGCGCATTGCGCGGGGTAATGGCCGCCAGCAGGATCTGGATTTGCTCACCGATGTGGCGGGCAATATCGGCGGTCGCACCATCTGTGCTCTGGGTGACGCTGCGGCCATGCCGGTGGCCAGTTTCATCGAGCACTACCGGCATGAATTCGAAGCCTATATCCGGAACAACGAAGCGGACGCGGCCTGAGCCGGGAATGGAAACAGGATAATCAAGCACTCATGCTCAATATCGAAATAGATGGCAGACAACTGCAAGCGGAAGAGGGCGAAATGCTCATCGAGGTGGCCGATCGCTCGGGCATCTATATTCCGCGTTTCTGCTATCACAAGCATTTGTCCATCGCCGCCAATTGCCGCATGTGCCTGGTGGAGGTGGAAAAAGCGCCCAAGCCGCTGCCGGCCTGCGCCACCCCGGTGACGGATGGCATGAAAGTCTTTACCCGTTCCGAACTGGCCATGGATGCACAAAAAGGCACCATGGAATTTTTGCTCATCAACCATCCACTGGATTGCCCTATCTGCGACCAGGGCGGTGAATGCGAACTGCAGGATCTGGCCGTGGGTTATGGCGGCGATCGCTCCCGTTACACGGAAGAGAAAAGGGTGGTCAGGGACCCGGATCTGGGTCCGCTGGTGGCGACTGAAATGACGCGTTGCATCCATTGCACTCGCTGCGTGCGTTTCGGCCAGGAGATTTCCGGCATCCAGGAAATGGGCGCCACCGGCCGCGGCGAGCACACCACCATTGGCACTTATGTGCAGCATTCCATCAGCTCCGAGCTGTCCGGCAACATCATCGACCTGTGCCCGGTGGGCGCTCTGACCTCCAAACCTTTCAAATTTGCCGCCCGCTCCTGGGAAATGGCTGACGTGGCATCCGTGGCCCCGCATGACTGTGCCGGATCCAGTATCCGCATTCAAACCCTGCGCGGCAAAGTAGAACGGGTGCTGCCGCTGGAAAACAACGACATCAATGAAAGCTGGCTGTCCGACCGTGACCGATTCAGTTATACCGCGGTCAACAGCGAGCAACGGCTGACCTCGCCGCGCATCAGAACAAATGGTGAATGGCAGGACACCGACTGGGCTACCGCACTGCAGACCCTGGCCGACAAGCTGCTGCAAAACGTGGCTCGGTACGGCGCCGGCAAGCTGGCGGGGCTGATATCGCCGACATCCACTCTGGAAGAGTTTTACCTGTTCCAGAAACTGCTGCGCGGCCTCGGCAGTAATAACATCGATCATCGCCTCAAGCTGGCGGACAGCAGCGATGATGACCAATGGGCTGCAGCGCCCGCGCTGGGCATGTCCATCAGCGGCCTCGAGTCGCTCGATTTCGCGTTATTGATCGGCTCCAATTTCAGAAAAGAACAGCCCATACTGAATCATCGTTTGCGCAAGGCGGTTCTGGCTGGCGCAGAAGTCGCCGTGATCAACCCCTACGATTACGAATTCAATTATCCGCTGTCGGTGCGCGCCATCAGCTCGCCTTCGGGCATGTTGCAATCTGTCGCCAATATCATTCGACTGTTGTCGGACAAACTGGGCAAGGATGTGCCGGAAGCAATTATTCCCTGGATCGACCCCACCCGTATCAGCGACAAGCACAGGGCGATGGCGGAAAATTTTGCCGACGCAAACAGGAAATCAGCCATCATTCTCGGCCAGCTGGCCTGGCTGCATGAAGAAGGCGCCGTCTTGCGTTCGCTGGCGAAAATTCTGGCCGACATGGCTGGCGTAACCCTGGGTTTTCTACCCGAAGCCAACAGTGTTGCCGCCTGGCAAGCGGGCTGCACGCCATTTTCCGAAGCAGATAAAGGCCTGTCTGTTGCTGACATGGCTACTGCGGAGATTCAGGCCTGGCTGCTGTTTGGCGTCGAGCCGGAGCTGGATGCGGCCCAGAGCGGACAGGCTCAGGCGGCCCTGAAGCACGCAGATTTCGTTGCCTGTATCACCGAATTTGCCTCGGTTGGCGAGTCCTATGCCGATATTCAGCTGCCTGCCGCCGCGTTTGCCGAAAATGCCGGAACTTTCGTCAACTGCGAAGGCAAAGCCCAAGCCATGAGCGCATCGACCACACCTCCTGGAGACGCCAGAGAAGGCTGGAAAATACTCCGCGCCCTGGCGGGTTATCTCGACCTTGCCGGTTTTGACTATGATTCGGTCAGTGCGATTTCCGCGGCCGTTGCCGGCCCCGGGGCTTCCTCTTCCAGCTATGCGGAAGGCTATCTGTCCGGTCGCTCAAAAGCGGATCCTGCCGATGGCCTGGAACGCATACGCGACAGCCTGATTTACCGCGGCGACAGCATAGTGCGCCGTTCCGAGCCGTTGCAACATACAGTCGACAATCTGGGGCCGGCTGCCCGTATCCACCCCGATCAGGCTGCCGCCCTCGGGCTGGAAGAAGATCAGAAAGCAAAACTCGCTGTGGATGACGACGCCTGGATTGATGTGCCGGTAACGCTGGACGCCCGGGTGCCCGAAGGCTGTGTTTATCTGCCCATCGGCTATGCGGAAACATCGTCCATTCCCGGTTCCGCAACGCTTCGGCTGGTGAGGAGCTGATATGACTGACGTGACCGCACCACTGGCCTGGCTGCCTGATTTCATCGAGCCTTTGCTGACCTGGCTGCCGATCTGGGCGCAGATTCTGGTGTCAAGCCTGATCAAGATCATTCTGATCATCATTCCGGTGTTGCTCGGCGTCATGTACCTGACTTTTGCCGAGCGCAAGATCATCGGTTACATGCAGATGCGTATCGGCCCCAACCGGGTCGGTCCGCGCGGCTGGTTGCAGCCTATCGCGGATACCCTGAAATTCCTTACCAAGGAAGTGATACTGCCCACCAATTCCAATGTCTATCTGTTCATCATCGCGCCCATGCTGTCGCTGGTGCCGGCGCTGGCGGCCTGGGCGGTGGTTCCTTTTCTGGATACCTGGGTGCTGGCCGATATCGACGCCAGTCTGCTCTATATCCTGGCGCTGACCTCGATCGGGGTGTACGGCATTCTCGTGGCTGGCTGGGCATCCAACTCCAAATACGCCTTTCTTGGCGCCATGCGCGCCGGCGCTCAGGTGGTCGCTTACGAAATCGCCATGGGTTTTGCCCTGGTTGGCGTGCTGATGGCGGCGGGCAGTCTGAATCTGCGCGAAATCGTGCTGCACCAGTCCGGCGGACTGTTTCAGTGGTACTGGCTGCCGCTGTTTCCGTTGTTCATTGTCTATTTCATTTCCGGCGTGGCGGAGACCAACCGCGCGCCATTCGACGTGGCCGAAGGTGAATCGGAAATTGTCGCGGGTTTTCATGTGGAATACTCCGGCATCGCTTTCGCCTTGTTCTTCCTCGCCGAATACGCCAACATGATCCTCATATCGACTCTGACCTCGCTGCTGTTTCTGGGTGGGTGGCTGTCGCCGTTCGATGGCCTGACCTGGCTCACCGGTTTGCCGGTGATCGGTCTGCTGTTCGGTAACGGACTGCACTGGCTGTTGATCAAGATATGTC
>QOAV01000163.1 GCA_003972845.1 Gammaproteobacteria bacterium | reverse complement strand
AACCTATGGCGAGCTGAACGCGGACAGGAGCAACGCCGTACTGATCTGCCACGCCCTGTCTTCCGATCATCACGCCGCCGGGTACCACAGCATGGACGATAAAAAACCGGGCTGGTGGGACAACTACATCGGTCCCGGCAAGCCGATGGATACCAACAAGTTTCATATCGTCTGCCTCAACAACCTGGGGGGCTGCGCCGGCTCCACCGGGCCGGCTTCCATTGATCCGGAAACCGGCAAGGCCTTTGGACCGGATTTCCCCATGGTCACGGTGAAAGACTGGGTGGCCTCGCAGGATCGTCTGCGTGAGCGTCTCGAAATCGGGCAATGGGCGGCTGTTGTGGGCGGCAGCCTTGGCGGCATGCAGGTACTGCAATGGGCTATTGATTACCCGCAACGATTGCGACATGCTGTGGTGATCGCAAGCACGGCGCGACTGACCACGCAGAATATTGCTTTCAATGAAGTAGCACGGCAGGCCATCCGCACAGACCCGGAGTTTCATGACGGCCGTTATTACGACTTCGGCGTGGTGCCCGCGCGCGGCCTGCGGCTGGCGCGCATGCTCGGGCATATTACCTATTTGTCCGACGAAGTCATGGGCAGCAAATTCGGCCGCGAGCTGAAAAGCGGCAAACTCACCTACGACTTTGATGTAAATTTCCAGATTGAAAGCTATCTGCGCTATCAGGCGGACAAGTTCATTGATCGCTTCGACGCCAACACCTATCTGCTGATGACCAAAGCACTGGATTATTTCGATCCGGCGGCGGAACATGGCAACGCCCTGACCGATGCTTTTACCGGCGTCTCGGCCAAGTTTCTGGTGATTTCGTTCACCTCGGACTGGCGTTTTTCGCCAACCCGATCGCGCGAGATCATCAAAGCACTGCACGACAATGACCTTGATGTCAGTTATGCCGAAATACAGTCCACTCAGGGACATGACGCCTTTTTGATCAAAAACCAGCAATATACGGATGTCTTTCAGGCCTACATGAAGCGCGTCGCCAGAGAAACGGAGGCAGCATGAACGATCAGAACCTTCGGCCGGATTTCAGGATTATCGCGGACTGGGTCGAGCCGGGCAGCCGCGTGCTTGATCTGGGCTGCGGCGATGGCGCCCTGCTGGCGCAACTGGCGCAGGAAAAACAGGCCACCGGCTACGGCATTGAAATCGCCGACAAGCACATTGCCACCTGCATCGACCGCGGCGTCAACGTGGTGCAATCCGATCTTGACAAGGGTCTGGCGGAATTTGACGGGGAATCATTCGATTACGTGATTCTGTCCATGACCCTGCAGGCCATCACGCATCCCGACCTGCTGCTGGATGAAATGTTGCGTGTGGGGCGGGAAGGCATCGTCACTTTTCCCAATTTCGCGCACTGGAGCCATCGCCATCAGATGGGCATCAAGGGAACCATGCCGGTTTCCCGCACCCTGCCCCATCGCTGGTACAACACGCCGAATATCCATTTATGCACACTGAAAGATTTTGACAATCTGTGCATGGAAAAAAATATCCAGATACTGGAAAAACGTGCGCTGAACCACCAGCACGAAACCAGTTTCGGCGCTCGCCTGTGGCCCAATTTGATGGGGGAAATTGGCATGTACCGGTTTCAGCGCGGGCCGGGCGCAGCTTGACAAGCCGGCCTCTGCCCCGATATACAGCTACAATAACAATCAGCAATGGAACAACACGATGCGCTGGAAAACCTCACGCCGCAGTAAAAACATAGAAGATCGCAGAGGCCGCCGCGGCAGTGGCGGCTTTCGTTTCCCCTTCCCCATGGGCGGCGGACGCGGCAGCGGCCTGGGCATCGGCGGCGGCACGCTGCTGTTGCTGGCGGTCGGTTTCGTCCTGCTCGGTTGAGACCCCATGTCCCTGCTGCGCATGTTTACCGGCGGCGGGCCGGTGGTTATCGGGCATTCCGCGCCCCAGCCCCGCCCGATTCCGCAGCAAATTCCCGGCTCCACGTCTGCTGGCGGCGCGTCAGACAGCAAAGCCAATGACGAGCAGGCCGAATTTGTGTCTGCCGTTCTGGCCAGCACCGAAGATGTC
The DNA here is from genome assembly GCA_003972845.1 of Gammaproteobacteria bacterium. Taxonomy (GTDB): domain Bacteria; phylum Pseudomonadota; class Gammaproteobacteria; order QOAV01; family QOAV01; genus QOAV01. The sequence continues at coordinate 5,907 of QOAV01000163.1, read as the reverse complement.
TGGAGTTCCATATTCAAGAAATATGGCGCCACCTACGCAGCGCCCAAACTGGTCATGTTTACCGACTATGTGCAATCCGCCTGCGGCATGACTTCCGCCGCCGCCGGCCCGTTCTACTGCCCCGGCGATCACAAGGTCTACATTGACCTCAGCTTTTACCGCCAACTGGCCGCCATGGGCGGCTCCGGTGATTTTGCCCGCGCCTATGTGCTGGGGCATGAGATCGGTCATCACATCCAGAATCTGGCTGGCACTTCCGACAAGGTTCGCAACCTGCAAATGCGCTCCAGCAAGAAAACCGCCAACGCCCTGTCCGTGCTGATGGAGCTGCAGGCCGACTGCTACGCCGGCATCTGGGCTCACTATGCCAACCAGCAGCAGAAAATGCTCGAGCCCGGCGACATTGAGGAAGGTCTGCAGGCCGCCAAATCCATCGGCGACGACGCCATCATGCGCAATGCCGGCGCTCGAGTGCGCCCCGACGCCTTCACCCACGGCTCATCGAAACAGCGCATGCAGTGGCTGAAACGGGGTCTGGCCACCGGTGCGCTGGAAAGCTGCGATACCTTCACCAAGGCCGGCCTGAAACTGTAGGGCCGCCCCCGGACAGGAACCGTTCATGCCCTATCTGACCCAAGCCTGTCCGGACCCGGAACCGCTGGATTGCCGGATTCTGACCGCGGCGCTGGATCTGTTTGTCGAACAGGGCTACCACAATGTTTCGGTTCATGAAATCCAGAAACGGGCCGACGTCAGCATCGGCTCCATATACAAGCATTTCGGCGGCAAGGAAGGCGTCGCCGATGCGCTGTACACTCATATACTCGGCGAGCTGGATCAACTGATCGACGGCATCATGGACCGGCACGACAACGCGGCAGATCGTTGCCAGGCCATTATCGAATCGCTGTTTCAACACACCGAGACCCATCGCAATATCATCGCCTACATCTTTCACACCAAACATGCCGATTTTCTGCCGCAACAGGCGCATATTTGCGAATCGTCCCCTTTTCTCAAGATGCGCGCCATCGTCGAGCAGGGAATCCAGCGGGGAGAATTGCGGCAAACCGCTCCCTGGGTGGCGACGGCCTGCATTTTCGGCGGCATGGCGAGACTGATTCAGCTGCGTCTGGACGGCTCCATTACCGCCCCGCTGATGCAGTACCGCAATGACATGCTGGACGTTCTATGGAATGGCATGGTTTCTGACAAGCTTGCGCAAGAGATACCGGAGCGCTCCCGCCCGGTCACCAAAGCCCGGTCCTGAACGATAAAAGCACGCTGTTGTCTTGCCTGGTCCTTGACTGAAATGAACATTCATTCTAGTATGCTCCCTGACAAGAACCCGCTATTCCGAAGAGGATAAAGGAGGACATTATGGGTCATGCTATTCACCCTTTACTAAACCAGGGAAGGACCGCCACATCCGACGATTTTACTGGCGGCACTCTGGTCTGCCGTTGCGACGTCAACCCGGTAAAGGTCGCAGTTGGCAGCCAGGTTGCTCACAATCATGCCTGCGGTTGCACCAAATGCTGGAAACCCGACGGGGCGCTGTTCTCACTGGTCGCCGTGGTGCCGCGCGATACCGTGGAAGTGCTGGAAAACGGTGATAAACTGCATGTCATTGACGAATCCGCCGTGATTCAGCGCCATGCCTGCAGGGACTGCGGCACGCACATGTACGGACGCATCGAGGATGAAAACCATCCCTTCTACGGGCTGGATTTCATTCATCCGGAGCTGTTTACGGAAAGCGGCTGGGCCGCGCCGGAATTTGCCGCGTTTGTGTCGTCGATCATCGAATCCGGTACGCCGCCGGAAGAAATGAACGCCATCCGCCAGGAACTGCGTGACATGGGGCTGGAGCCTTATGACTGCCTGTCGCCGGCCCTGATGGACGCCATCGCGGCGCATACGGCAAAAGCCGCCGCATAATCATTCAACCCAGGGAAGCGTTGCTGCGGTAACGGTCACCGGGCCATTGCACCAGTCCACGGATGGTGCTGTCGCAAGCAAGGATCGCTTGCGGCAGCTTGTGTGATCATCGGTAGCGCTTTCATCATGACAACGGGAGTACGCTGAAATGAAAACCAAAGCCGCCGTCGCCTTCGCTGCCGGCAAACCACTGGAAATCGTTGAACTGGATCTGGATGGCCCGAAAGCCGGCGAAGTACTGGTGGAAATCAAGGCCACCGGCGTGTGTCATACCGATGCCTTCACCCTGTCGGGCGATGACCCCGAAGGCATGTTTCCGGTGGTGCTGGGTCATGAAGGCGCCGGCATCGTGCAGGAAGTGGGCGCGGGCGTCACCTCGGTGAAACCCGGCGACCACGTTATTCCTTTGTACACCCCGGAATGCCGCGAATGTGAATACTGCCTCAACCCGAAAACCAATTTGTGCCAGTCCATCCGCGCCACCCAGGGCCAGGGCCTGATGCCCGACGGCACCAGCCGCTTTTCACTGGATGGCAAACCGGTGCTGCACTACATGGGCTGCTCCACCTTTTCCAACTACACCGTGTTGCCCGAAATATCCGTAGCCAAAGTGCGCGAGGATGCGCCCTTCGACAAGATCTGTTATATCGGTTGTGGCGTTACCACCGGCGTTGGCGCAGTGGCTTTCGACGCCAAGGTTGAGCCCGGCTCCAATGTGGTGGTATTCGGCCTCGGTGGTATCGGCCTGAACGTCATCCAGGGCGCGAAAATGGTCGGCGCTGACATGATCGTCGGCGTGGACCTGAACCCGGCGCGCAAGGATATCGCCGGGAAATTCGGCATGACCCATTTCGTCAACCCGAACGATGTTGACGGCAATCTGGCTGAATATCTGGTGGAGCTCACCGGCGGCGGCGCCGATTACAGTTTTGAGTGCATCGGCAATGTGGACGTCATGCGCACGGCGCTGGAATGCTGTCACAAGGGCTGGGGCGAGAGCGTCATCATCGGCGTGGCGGGAGCGGGTCAGGAAATCAGCACCCGCCCGTTCCAGCTGGTTACCGGCCGCGTATGGCGCGGAACGGCGTTCGGCGGCGCGCGCGGACGCACCGACGTGCCAAAAATCGTCGAATGGTACATGAACGGCAAGATCAACATCGATGACCTGATCACCCACAAGCTGCCGCTGGAGGACATCAACAAGGCATTTGATCTGATGCATGCAGGTGAAAGCATCCGCACTGTCATCGAGTACTGACCATGGCCCTGGAAAGCGTTGAACAGCACAAGTCTTTTGGTGGCATGCAGGGCGTGTACAAACACGCCTCTGAAACCCTGTCCTGCGACATGGAATTCAGTGTGTATGTACCGCCACAGACCAATTCCGGCGTGGTACCCGTGTTGTATTACCTGTCTGGCCTCACCTGTACGCAGGAGAACGTCACCGCCAAGGGTTGCTTTCAGAAATATGCGGCGCAACACGGGCTGATCGTGGTGGCGCCGGACACCAGCCCGCGCGGCACGGACTATCCGGGTGAACATGACGACTATGATTTCGGCAGCGGTGCGGGATTCTATGTGGACGCAACGCAGGAACCGTGGTCGCAGACTTATCACATGTACAGCTATGTGACCGGGGAACTGCCGACAATCATCAATGCGGAATTTCCGGTGGATGCGTCACGTGCGGGCATCTTCGGTCATTCCATGGGCGGCCACGGCGCGCTGACCATTGGCCTGAAAAACCCCGGTAAATACCGCAGCATTTCGGCCTTCTCCCCCATCGTCGCGCCCTCCCAGGTACCGTGGGGGCAGAAAGCCCTGTCCGGATACCTGGGCGATGACAAGCAGTCATGGAAAGACCATGACGCCGTTGAACTGGTGAAATCCGGCCATACGGTCGATACGGAAATACTCATCGACCAGGGCTCAGCCGATCCTTTTTTGCGGCAACATCTGCGCCCTGAACTGTTTGAAATGGCCTGCAGGGAAACGGGCCAGTCTCTCAATCTGCGTATGCAGGAAGGCTACGACCACAGTTATTTCTTTATTTCGAGTTTCATGGAAGACCACATCCGGCATCACGCGAAATACCTGCAAGGGGACGGCTGACGCCCGTCAAAAAGATATGTCAGAAAACGCGCGCTGGCAGAGTTACCGCAAAGGCCTGAAAAACAGCGTCTTTCGACGTCTGTGTGACGCCGCCAGCAAGGACGGAGCGCAAGATCAATTGGGCCAACTGGCCGGGGAATTGTCCCTCAACCCTTCCTTCACCACGGGAACGGCCAGCTTTTATGACTATCTGCAGCCCGAAAACAGAAAGCATTCGCAGTGGGTCTGCAAGGGAACCGCCTGTCTGGCTTCCGGCACATGCGCACATGCCGAAAACAGATATGCCAACGCCGGCGAAGCGATGTGCCTGGGCTATTGCTACGCTGGCGGCGGCCTGCTGAAGCATGGCGACGATGGTCATTTTTCCACCTGGAGCGTGAATGACGGGGACATCGGTCAGCCCGCCATGCCGGTGTATGACCTGTCCTCCGCCGGCATACTGAGTAGTGACGCCGATTCCCCGCAGGACTTGTATTCCATCGCCATGACCCATCCCGACGCCATCATATCCGAGCTGGAGGCATCCAGTTTGCGCGGGCGCGGCGGCGCAGGTTTTGCCTTTGCCTTCAAGCTGGCCGCCTGCGCCGGTGAAGAAGCACGGAAGAAATTCATCGTCTGCAATGCGGACGAAGGCGATCCGGGCGCGTTTTCCGACCGTTATTTGCTGGAGCAGCATCCCCACAAGGTCATGGCAGGCATGTTCGCCACTGCCGTTGCTGCCGGGGCCACGGACTGCGTATTGTACATACGCTTCGAATACCCCGAAGCCATAGGCGCAGTCGAGTCCGCCATCAACGAGTATGAGCAATGGCCGGACGACTTGAGCGGCGGCATCCGCTTCCATGTGGTCGAAGGCGCGGGTTCCTATGTCTGCGGCGAGGAAACCGCCTTGCTCAATTCCATTGAAGGGCTGCGTCCTGAAGTGCGGGTGCGGCCTCCCTACCCCGCACAATACGGCCTGTGGGGCAAGCCCACCGTCGTTTCCAATGTGGAAACTTTCGCCAATATTCCGTGGGTACTGCGACATGGCGGCGACGCTTTTGCCGCCATTGGCACCCAAACCAGCACGGGCGGCAAGCTGATATCAATGGACAGCCAGTTTGTCCGGCCGGGCTTGTACGAAGTGGATTTCGGCATGGGTTTTGAAGAGCTGGTGTACGAACACGCGGGTGGTTTTCGCGTACCCGTGAAGGCATTGCAGGTGGGCGGTCCATTGGGCAGCGTCATCCCCGTGGACCGGCTCGATGAGCTGGCCGTTGACTTTGACACTACGCGCGAGGCCGGATACAGCCTGGGGCATGCCGGCATCATAGCCATTCCGGAAAATTTTCCCATAATTGACCTGCTGCGGCATTTGTTCAGCTATATGGCGCACGAATCCTGCGGCAAATGTACTCCCTGCCGGGTAGGCACGGCGAAAGGAGCGGTCATGTTGCAGCAATCAGATCAGCAACCTGTAGAACTGGGGTTGATGGGCGGACTGCTGGAGACGCTGGAGACCGGTTCGCTCTGTGCACTGGGGGGCGGTCTGCCGCTGCCGGTGAGGAATTGCCTGGCGCATTTCCGGGAAGAACTTGAGCCTTTTTTCAAAGGCTGGGAGCAAACAGCATGAACAGCGCATATCTCAACGGCAAGCGCCTTTCATTTGAACCGGGCGAAACCATCTATCAATGGGCCAGCCGCCACCTGGGCGAGCAGGAAATACCGGTGTTGTGCAACGATCCCGCACTCAAACCGTTTGGCGCTTGCCGTCTGTGTCTGGTGGATGTCGCGCTGGATGCCGGCCGGCCGGGACGCCTGCTGGCAGCCTGCCATACGCCGGTGGCGGCCGGTCAGCACATCACCACCAGCAAC
>QOAV01000230.1 GCA_003972845.1 Gammaproteobacteria bacterium | reverse complement strand
GGCGCTGTGCCATCGACGGCTGCCGGGAGCTCTCCGGGCCTGTCCATGTATGTCTGGGAAAGCGCTGATCTGCTGGCGCAGCAGCGCGCCGGCAAGGATGTGCTGGGTAAGCTGAAGGCGGCCCGTTTCAACCGGCTGTTACTGTCCCTGAATGCTGACCAGATCAGGCTGGCGGCGAAAAATGGCGGCCAAATCCGGCAATTTCTGCAGCAGGCCCATGCCAGGGACATTCAGGTAGAGCTGTTGCTCGGGGATCCACACTGGATACTGCCGGAAAACCGCCCGGGTTTGCTGGAGACCGTGGAAAAACTGAAAGATTATGCGTTTGACGGCCTGCACCTGGACCTGGAGCCGGAACAGCTGGATTTGTATAAAAAACGGCCGGGCTATGTCATTGCAGAGCTGATCCACACCTTGCAGCTGGTCAAATCGGCGTCGAGCTGGCCGGTGTCACTGAGCACGCATTATCGCAACCTGAAGGGGAGAAGCGGCAAAGCCTGTCTGGGCTGCGGTCTGGAAAACATCGGACTCAAGGAGCTGACCCTGATGATTTACGTGGCCAACCCCGAGCGTGTGGTCGAAATAGCCCGGCCCATCATGAAAGCGTGGCCCGGTTTGCGCATCAGCATCGCCCAGAGCGTGGAGCCTTTTCTGCCGAAGGAGGAAACCCTGTGGGACAAAAACCGCGAACGCCTGATGGAGAGTGCCGGGCGGGTGGCCGCTTCGTTGCGTGACGGGAATTTTTCCAGCATGGTGATACAGTCGTGGAGCTATTACCGTAAAATGATGTAATGAAAATACGTTTCCACAATCAGGCAAAAGAAGCAGAGCGCGATGACGGCATCAAGGTCGCCTACGCCCCGGCAAAACGGGGTTTCCCCAAGCTGCGCTGGTACCTCATCCTGCTGGTGGTCAGCAGCCCGCTGATTTATTTCATCCTGCATACCGCGATGAACAATGTGCTGGTCAAGGCGCAGGGCGTTGTCAACCTGCCTCTGATTGAAGTGCGCAGCTCGCATTCCGGTGTGTTGACAGATTTGCTCGTCAGCCCCGGGGACGATGTAAGCAAAGGTCAGTTGCTGGCCTCACTGGGTGCAGAGAAACGCGGCCCGGGATTTGTGGCCCGGCAGCCGCGCATATCCCTGCTGGAAAAAAGTGTGGAGCTTGCCCGTTCGCAAGTGGCCGATCAGGAAAGCCGCCTGGGTGATATGCAGAAACTGTTCAAGGCGGGCGCGGCGACGGCAGCAGAGGTGAGGGCGGCCAGGGATCGTCTGGAAAAATCAACTTATTTGCTTTACACAAAGCTCACGGAGCTGGAATCAGAATGGGTTGAACGACTGAACGCCAGCGAGGCGGAAAAGCATCGTGTAGAGAACGGATGGTCAGTGATATCGCCGGCCGATGGCCGCGTGGTGGAAATACTGGCGTTAAAAAACAGCTTTGTGTCCAGTGAGGATGTATTGATGGTGATAGCGGAACCCGACGAGCCGCTGGTAACCGCTTATCTGGATCCCAGGTACAGCAAATACGCATATATCGGGCAAAAAGCGGCGATCAGGTTCAGCGATGGCCACCGCGCGACCGGGCATATAGTGGAATTGCCCCAAGTCACCATAAAACTGCCGGATGAATTCGCCAGCGGGTTCGGCACCCGGCCCTTGTCGGTGCTGGTGCGTCTGGCGCTGGATGAGCCGCTGGCGGAAGACCGCCGAATCCACGGTCTGCCAGTAACGGTGCGCTTTCAGTCTGGCCTGGAAGACTTCCTGGCTGACCTGTTCAACTCTGACAAGCCGGTACCGGCGAAAGCGGAATAATCATGCTCGCCGGCGTTTTTTTCTGTCACGCTGATTTGTAGGGGCTGCGTTGACCCAGCCATTGCATATCCTGCTCTACGCCGTGGCTCTCGGCCTCCAGAAATCCGGCGATTGCCCGTCGGAAACCCGGGTCTGCTATCCAGTGCGCTGACCAGATGGGCGTGGCTTCCAGGCCGCGAGCCAGTTTGTGATGCCCCTGGGCGCCGGCCTCGAAACGCCGCAGGCCGTTGTTGATGCAATACTCAATGGCCTGGTAATAGCACAGTTCGAAATGCAGCGAATGAAAATCGGCCGCGCAGCCCCAGTAGCGACCGTACAGCGTGTCTGCGCCCTGCAGAAACAGTGCGCCTGCAACTGTACGGCCTTTGTTTTCGGCAAAGATGACGAAGCAGTCATCGGCCATGGTCTGGCCCAGATGCCGGAAAAACTCCAGGTTCAGATAGGGCATGGCGCCGTGGGTGTCGATGGTGTCGAGGTAGAAGGCAAAGAACTGTTGCCAGCGGGCATCGGTCATCTCCGCGCCGTTTATGCGCGTTATTGTGACGCCGGATTCAGCCACCCGGCGGCGTTCGCGGCGGATGTTCTTGCGTTTTTTGCTGGACAGACTGGCCAGGAAGTCGTCGAAATCGGCGAAGCCGCGGTTGCGCCAGTGATACTGAAAGCCGGTGCGGCGCAGTAAACCGGCGGTTTCCAGCGCCTGCGTGTCGGCTTCGTCGGTGAACAGCCAGTGCAGCGAAGAAACGCCCAGCGCGCGGGCGTGGTCGATGGCGGCCTTGATCAGGCGCTGCCGGACGGCGTCGGCGTCCTGCGGGTTGCGGATCAGCAATCTGGGCCCGGTTGCGGGCGTAAAAGGCACGCAAACGCTCAACTTCGGATAGTACAAAAAACCAGCCCGCTGCCAGGCCCGCGCCCATTCATGATCGAACACGTATTCGCCCCAGGAATGCGCTTTGCGGTACATGGGAACCGCGCCCAGCAGGTTTCCGCCATTGCCGGGTTTTTCCCACAGCAGAACATGTTGCCCCGACCAGCCGTGCGCGGGCGAGGTGCAGCCGGTTTTTTCCAGGCCAAACAGGAATTCATGGCGCAGGAACGGGTTGTGATCCGGCCCGCGCAGGCGGTTCCATTGTTCGGCTGAAACCGGTGCCAGTGATTCTGTTATCTGCGGGAACATTTGTGTAAGCTACGCCGAACACACCAGATTTGGAAGACAATGAATTTACACGAATATCAGGGGAAAAACCTGTTTCGTCTGTACGGCATACCCGTGCCGGACGGCGAGCCGGTTACCAGCGCCAGCGAAGTGGAAGAGGTGGCAAAATCCGTCAGTGCTGGTCCCTGGGTGGTCAAGGCCCAGGTTTACGCCGGCGGTCGCGGCAAGGCCGGCGGCGTCAAGGTGCTGGACAACATCGAGCAGGTGAAGCCGTTTGCCGAATCGCTGCTCGGCTCGCGGCTGGTGACGCACCAGAGCGGCCCCGACGGTCAGCCGGTGAATACCCTGCTGGTGGAAGCGCCCAGTGATATCGACCGTGAGCTGTATCTTGCCTGTGTGGTGGATCGCGCCTCCGAGCGCATGGTGTTCATGGCGTCGGAAGCGGGCGGCATGGATATCGAGCAGGTGGCGGCGGAAACGCCGGAAAAAATTCTGAAAACCGCTGTGCATCCGGCGGCTGGCCTGCAGGGCTACCAGTGCCGCGATCTGGCTTTCGCCATGGGTCTGGACGTGAAACAGGCGCGCCAGCTTACAGCCATCATGTCCGGGTTGTACAAGCTGATGCTGGACAAGGATCTGTCGCTGGTGGAAATCAACCCGCTGGTGGTCACCGCCGATGGCGACCTGCTGGCGCTGGACGCCAAGGTCAATATTGACGACAACGCCCTGTACCGGCACAAGGATCTTGCCGACATGCGCGACGAGTCCCAGGAGGACGAGCGCGAGCTGCGGGCGCAGGCGCTGCAACTGAACTATGTGGCGCTGGACGGCAATATCGGCTGCATGGTCAACGGCGCGGGTCTGGCCATGGCCACCATGGACCTGATCAAACTGTGCGGCGGCGAACCGGCTAATTTTCTTGACGTGGGTGGAGGCGTTACCGCGCAGAGAGTGGCGGAAGCATTCAAGCTGATTTTGTCCGACGACAAGGTGAAAGCGGTGCTGGTGAATATTTTTGGCGGTATCGTGCGCTGTAACCTGATTGCCGAGGGCATCATCACGGCGGTGAAGGAAGTGCATATCAAGGTGCCGGTCATCGTGCGGCTGGAAGGCACCCATGCCGAACAGGGTCGGAAAATGCTGGCGGAAAGCGGTCTGGCCATCACCGCAGCCGATGATCTGACCCGGGCGGCCGAACTGGCGGTGAGCCTGGCCAACGGGGGGGGCGCAGCATGAGCATACTGGTGAACAAGGATACCAAGGTCATTTGTCAGGGCTTCACCGGCCAGCAGGGGACGTTCCATTCCGAACAGGCCATTGCCTACGGCACCAATCTGGTGGGCGGAGTGACGCCGGGCAAGGGCGGGCAGACCCACCTCGACCGGCCCGTGTTCGATACCGTGAAGCAGGCGGTGGACGCCACTGGCGCCGACGCCACCATGATTTACGTGCCGGCGGCCTTCGCTGCTGACGCCATACTGGAAGCGGCCGACGCGGGTATACGCACCGTCGCCTGCATCACCGAGGGCATTCCCACGCTGGACATGCTGCGGGTAAAGGCGGCGCTGGGCGATTACGACTGCCATTTGATCGGTCCCAACTGCCCCGGCATCATCACGCCGGGCGAATGCAAGATCGGCATCATGCCGGGCAATATTCACCAGCCGGGTACTGTGGGCGTGGTGTCGCGCTCCGGTACGCTGACTTACGAGGCGGTACATCAGACTACGCTGGCCGGTCTGGGCCAGAGCACCTGCATCGGCATCGGCGGCGATCCCATACACGGCATGAGTTTCATTGATTGTCTGACTCTGTTCGAGGCCGACCAGAAGACCCGCGCCATCGTCATGGTGGGCGAGATCGGCGGCACGGACGAGGAGGAGGCGGCCGAGTATATTTCCACCCATGTATCCAAGCCGGTGGTGGCCTATATCGCAGGCGTTACCGCGCCCAAAGGCAAACGCATGGGTCACGCCGGGGCGATCATTTCCGGCGGCAAAGGCACGGCGGAAGACAAGTTTCGCGCGCTGGAAAAGGCCGGTTGCGGCATCACCCGTTCGCCCGCCGACATGGGCAAGGTGCTGCTGGAAATGCTGGATTCGTGAGCGCGGCCTCGTGAGTGATCTGCGCGTCGCGCTGGCGCAAATCAATCTGCTGGTGGGCGATGTTTCCGGCAATACCGACAAGCTGATTGCCGCCGCCAACGACGCCAAAGCCAAAGGTGCGCATGTGGTGGTGTACCCGGAACTGGCGGTTACCGGTTACCCACCGGAAGACCTGCTGTTGCGTCCGGCGCTGATGGAGCAGGTGGAGGCGGCTTTGCACCGGCTGCGCAGGGAAGTCGCCGGCATCACTCTGGTGGTGGGGCATCCCTGGCGCGAGGACGCGCGGTTGTTCAACGCCGTTTCCGCCATTCGCGATGGTCAGGTGCTGGGGCGCTATTACAAACAGGCCCTGCCCAATTATGGCGTGTTCGACGAAATGCGCTACTTCACGCCGGGTGAGGGCGCAACTGTGGTGGAGGTCGAGGGCGTCAAGCTGGGCCTGACCATTTGTGAGGATATCTGGCAGAGCGGGCCGGTGGAGCAATCGGTGGCCGCTGGTGCCGAACTGGTGCTGAATATCAATGCCTCGCCCTACCACTACAGCAAGCGCCCCGAGCGCGAAACCGTGGTTGCTCGGGAGGCCAGCGCCAACAAGGTTCCGGTGGTGTATGTGAATCTGGTGGGCGGGCAGGACGAGCTGGTGTTCGACGGCAACTCGCTGGTCATGGACGCGGAGGGCAAACTGGCGCACCGTGCGCCGGAGTTCCGGGAATCGCTCACCGTGGTGGAATTCAAACGGGAAGATGGTGCCATGAAGCCGTCGGCCTCGGAAATTTTTCCCGCATTGGCCCACGAGGAAGGCGTGTATCAGGCTATCGTCACCGGTGTGCGCGATTATGTGGAAAAGGCGCATTTCCCTGGCGTCGTGCTGGGTCTTTCCGGCGGCATCGATTCGGCCCTGTGTCTGGCCGTGGCGGTGGACGCGTTGGGCGCGGATCGGGTGGAAGCGGTAATGATGCCCTCGCGCTATACCTCTGATATGAGCGTGCAGGATGCGCAGAAAATGGCGGATATACTGGGTATTCAGTACCACGTCATACCCATTGAGCCCATGTTCAGGGCGTTTACCGACAGTCTGGCCGAGACTTTCGCCGGCAAGCCGGCAGACACCACGGAAGAAAACATTCAGGCGCGCTGCCGCGGCATTATACTCATGGCCATCTCCAACAAATCGGGCAAGATGGTGCTGACCACCGGTAACAAGAGCGAAATGGCGGTGGGTTATGCGACTCTGTACGGCGACATGGCAGGTGGCTTCGCGGCGATAAAAGATGTGCCGAAAACGCTGGTGTTCCGTCTGTCGGAATACAGAAACACGATTTCACGGGTGATTCCGCAACGCATCATCGACCGGCCGCCGTCAGCCGAGCTGGCCCCGGATCAGGTGGACGAGGATTCGCTGCCGCCGTACGAGGTGCTCGACCCCATTCTGGAAATGTTTATCGAAAAGGACATGTCGCCAAAAGAAATTGTGGCCCGAGGCTACGACGAGGAAACCGTGCGGCGGGTCACGCGCATGGTGCTGATCAACGAATACAAGCGCCGCCAGGCGCCGCCCGGCGTGCGCATCACTTCGCGCGCCTTTGGCCGCGACCGGCGCTATCCGATCATTTCCGGCTACCGCGAATAAAAAAGTCCCAAAGTTTTTCTCCAGTTTGGTGCAGCATCTGTTGATCCCGCACCAGAATGATTCACCGCTTCGCTTGAAGTCCATGGTCGCACTGGCGTCTGCAGCGAACCCTGCCAGTTGAAATTTATCCACGATTTCAATCGGCTGCGTATCAACTCTGCTGTTGTTCCCGGGCTGACCTCAATGGCGCCCGGATTCATGGCATGTTGTTTGCTGCAATACCTGCACAATCAACTGCAACTGATGAAGCATACAGATGGAGACTCTGATCATGAGGTCAGTCCTTGTTCCGGGCATTCTTTCCCTGTTTTTCCTTTCCACTGCCTTTGCCGACTCTTCCGGCTGGTGGCGCAACTCCCAGTTTCCGGCCCGGCCCGACGTTTCGTCCCAGCCGGCGCAGGAGCAATCAGGTCAGAATTGGTCCCGGCAGTCTGCACCGTCTCAAGACGAGGCCCAGGGCAACCAACGGGAGCCAGCAGCGGCTGCCGGGGTCGTCATGAGCGAAGAAAAGCCGGTGGAAATTCTTTCCGGCTTCGAGAACCTGAGCCGCGAGAGCGCCACCTGCATGTCCTGCCACCGGGAAAAAACGCCGGGCATCTATGACCAATGGGGTCATTCCAAGCACTTTGGCGCCAATGTGGGCTGCTACGAATGCCACAAGGCGGAGAAAAGTGACAAGGACGCCATCATGCACAAGGATTTCGTGATTTCGGTGATAGTCTCGCCCAAGGATTGTGCGCAGTGTCATGAAAAGGAAGTCGCCCAGTTCGACCGCAGCCATCATGCCACCGCAGGCGATATACTGGGCTCTCTGGACAACGTCCTGGCCGAGGTGGTGGAAGGCGCGCCAACCCTGTCGGGTACCTCGCCGATTACCGCCATGGGCTGCGGCGCCTGCCACGGTTCCATTGTGCGGGTGAACTCCGACGGCTCGCTGGACAAGTCGAGCTGGCCCAATACCGGCATAGGCCGCATCAATCCCGATGGATCCAAAGGCGCCTGTTCGGCGTGTCATTTGCGTCATAATTTTTCCGCCTCGCAGGCGCGTGAACCCAATGCCTGCGGCCGCTGCCATCTGGGGCCGGATCACCCGCAAAAGGAGATCTACGAAGAATCTGCCCATGGCATCGCTTTTCGCGCGCACAAGGACGAGATGAATCTGGATTCCAGCAAGTGGGTCGTGGGCGAGGATTACAACGCTGCGCCCACCTGTGCCACCTGCCATATGTCGCGTACCAAGGATCTGCCCGTCACTCATGACATCGGCGAACGTAACGCCTGGAACCTGCGCGCGCCGG
>QOAV01000081.1 GCA_003972845.1 Gammaproteobacteria bacterium | reverse complement strand
GGCGTGCCGGGTCAACGCCGGAATCAGGTCGTCGCGGCCTATACCTTCGCCATCGTCGCGCACCACGATACGCGCTATGCCACCCTGCTCCAGCTCCACGGTTATGCGGGTGGCGCCGGCGTCGAGACTGTTTTCCACCAGTTCCTTCACCACCGAAGCCGGTCTTTCGATGACTTCACCGGCCGCTATCTGGTTGATCAGCCGGTTGTCGAGCAAGTGAATCCGGGTCATCGGTCCCTGCCCTGTTTATCGCGTGGGAGATTCGGCAACTATTTTTCTGATACGTCCGCTTTTGACGTAGTGCTTGATGCCTTTGTAAATGGCGGCGGCGAATTTTTTCTGATGAGTCTTGTTTTTCAACATCTTCTCTTCTTTCGGATTGGAGATGAAAGCCGTTTCCACCAGTATCGATGGAATATCCGGCGACTTCAACACCACAAATCCCGCCTGCTCCACGGAACGCTTGTGCAGTTTGTTCACCTTGCCCAGTTCTTTCAGCACATCCGCACCGAGGTCCAGGCTTTCCGAAATCTGTTGCGTCAGGGAAAGGTCCAGCAGTACGTCACGCACTACCGGATCCTTGTTTTGCAAGGGTACGCCGCCGATATAATCGGAGGCATTCTCTTTCGCCGCCAGACGTTTGGCGCGCTCGGAAGTCGCACCGCGGCGGGACAGGACATAGACCGACGAACCGCTGGCGCGGGTGTTCTTGTAGGAATCCGCATGAATGGAGACAAACAGATCAGCCTGCTGCTTTTGTCTGGCAATACGCGTGCGCTCGCGCAGAGGAATGAAATAATCACCCTTGCGCACCAGATCAGCATCCATGTCGGGGTCTTTCTTGATCAGTCGATAGAGTTCTTTGGCGATGCCCAGCACCACGCTCTTTTCGTGCGCGTGGTAACGCCTGCCGGGCGCTCCGTAATCTTCGCCGCCATGCCCGGCATCAATAGCCACCTTGATGCGCGCTTTGGCTTTGTCCGCCGCCTTTGGCGCCTGATGCTTGACCTTGCGCTCCCTGCGGTGTAAATCCACCACCAGCCGATGCCCATACACTTCGTTGGGTTTCAGCACCTGGGTGATGGGCGATACTTTTTCCTTCAGGTCCAGCACCACCCGTAACGTGTTTTTCTGCGGCGTTCCGCGGCGCACATTGGTAATCAATTTACCCAGCAAGCGTTTCTTATCCAGTTTGCCGGTCCAACGCACACCCTGCATGTCGATCACCACGCGATCCGGTTTTGCCAGAGTGAACACCTTGTACTTGACGCTGGAACCCAGATCGAACACCACGCGTGTGTTATCCGGCGCATTCCACACGCGTATGTTCTTCACATCCACGACTGCGGCCGATCCCGCCTGGGGCAGAATCAGAACAATGAACAGGAGAATATTCAGGATTGCTTTCATTACAGATCTGACAATAGTTCCTGACCACGTGGCGTACAAGCTCTGGCAACCAGCCGACGCGCCTTGCCGGTTGCTTCCAGGTCGATCTGCACATCAGGAGCGGGAAGAAAGCCTGCACCTTTCACCGACCATTCGATCAGGTTCACCGTCGAAGAACCGATATAATCCCTGATGCCGGCAAACTCCAGCTCTTCGGGATCGGCAATACGGTACAGGTCAAAATGGCAGACTTCCAGATCCTTCATGACGTATTGCTCCATTAACGTATAAGTCGGGCTCTTGACTGCGCCGACATGACCGAGCCGGTGCAACAAGCCACGCACCAGGGTGGTTTTTCCGGCGCCCAGATCGCCGTCCAGATAAATGCTGTCGCCGGGCCTGAGTCGATTTGCCAACCGCCACCCTGCCTGCTCGGTATCTTCTGGTGTTTCCAGAATAATTTCAGTTAGTTGCGGCATATTATTAACCGTATATATTAGGCATTATTTACTACTTGTCGATCACTTTCAAGCGCAACATGCCGAAGCTTGCTGATAAACTCGCCGGCATGTCCGACAATCCACAACCATCCGTCGACTACGCAAGCCTTGTCCGGCAGATCAGACAATGGGGACGGGAACTCGGTTTTTCAGCCGTGGGCATCACCGATACCGACCTGGCGGAAGCAGAGACAGACTTCCTCAACTGGCTCGGGCGCGGCATGCACGGCGACATGGATTACATGCAGCGCCATGGCCGCAAGCGCTCACGGCCGGCACAGCTGGTCAGTGGAACAACGCGCATCATTTCAGTGCGCATGGACTACCGCCCGCCCGGCGCGCACAACAGTGAGGACATTCTCGGCAATTCCGCCAAGGCCTTCATTTCGCGCTATGCGCTGGGCCGCGATTACCACAAGACCCTGCGCAGCCGCCTGCAGAAGCTGGCCACCAGAATCGAACAGGCAGTCGGGAAATTCGGCTATCGCGCTTTCACCGACAGCGCGCCGGTGCTGGAGAAACCGCTGGCGGAAAAAGCCGGGCTGGGCTGGATCGGCAAGCACAGCAACGTCATACACCGCAACGAAGGCTCGTGGTTCTTCCTCGGCGAACTGTTTACCGATCTGCCGCTGCCCATCGACCCGCCTTCTGCCAGGCATTGCGGCAGCTGCGATGCCTGCATGCGCGCCTGCCCCACCGGCGCCATCGTCGAACCCTATACCGTGGACGCCCGTTTGTGCATATCCTATCTCACCATCGAGCTGAGAACATCGATTCCGGAAAAGCTGCGCCCGCTGCTGGGCAACCGCATTTACGGCTGTGACGACTGCCAGCTGGTGTGCCCGTGGAACCGCTTCGCCAGCGATGCGGCCTGCGAAGACTTTGGCGTGCGCAATGGTCTGGACGACGTGGACCTGCTGGATCTGTTCCGGTGGAGCGAAAACGATTTTGACCTGAAGCTGCGCGGTTCACCCATACGGCGCATCGGCCATGAATGCTGGCTGCGCAATATCGCCGTAGCCCTGGGCAATGGCGCTGGCGGAGCGCAAGTGGTTGATGCGCTGCAGGAAAAAATGAAACACTCTTCCGCCATGGTGCGCGAACATGCGCAATGGGCACTCACTCGGCTTTCAGAAAAACTTCCCTGAAATATTTCAGTTCGCCGATGGATTCGCGGATATCGTCCAGCGCCTTGTGGGTATTTTCCTTCTTGAAACCATTGCAGATATCCGGCCGCCAGCGTTTCGCCAGTTCCTTGATACTGCTCACGTCCAGATTACGGTAATGCATCCAGTCGTTCAGCTCGGGCATGTATTTGTACAGAAAACGCCGGTCCTGGCAGATGCTGTTGCCACACAACGGCGAGCGGTTCTTGGGCACATGCTTTTGCAGGAACTCCAAAGTTTCCAGCTCCGCCGTGCGCAGCGAAACCTTCGACAGCTTCACACGCTCCACCAGCCCGGTGGCATTGTGGGTGCGAGTGTTCCATTCATCCATGGCATCCAGCGCGGCATCGGGCTGATGGATGGCAAGCACCGGTCCTTCGGCGACGATGTTCAACTGACTGTCGGTAATGATGGTGGCGATCTCGATAATCAGATCCGTCTCCGGTTCCAGCCCGGTCATCTCCAGATCGATCCAGACCAGGGCGTTGGCGTCTTGCGGCATTGGTGACACTCCCTCTTTAAACGGTTATGCTTTTGATTCGGGGCATAACTTACGGAGTATTCAAAATGAAAACCAGAAAAATATTACTGGCCGCATTCTTTTCCGGCAGCATAACCACTACCGTTCAGGCTTCCATGCTGCTGGGCAACCCGGAACACGGCAAGCAACTGCATGACGAAAAATGCGTCGGCTGTCATATCAGCAAGTTCGGCGGTGACGGCTCCGGCGTTTACACTCGCGAAAACCGGCGCGTCAATTCCATCGAAGGGCTGACGGGTCAGGTCCATGCCTGTAACGACATGACCCACGCCGAATTGTCCGAGGATGACATCAATGACCTCATCATTTACCTGAACGAAGCGGTTTACAAATTCGAGGACTGACAGCGCAACTCCCGGCCGCTGCTTACAGGTCTTTACGTCCCCGAAAAGCCCCCGCCAGGGTGTTTCGATCGACATATTCCAGCTCGCCGCCCACCGGCACGCCACGCGCCAGTTGCGTTACCCTGATGCCATGCTGCCTGACCAGCTGGGCAATGAAATCAGCCGTTGCGTCGCCTTCCACCGTGGGATTGGTGGCCATCACCACTTCTTCGATATCTTCTTCATCCAGCAGTCGCTGCAGGCGATCCAGCCCCAGTTCCTCCGGGCCAATGCCGTCCAGCGGCGACAAATGGCCCATGAGCACAAAATAGGTGCCGGAAAACGCCTTCGACATTTCGATGGACTCCAGATCCGCCTGGGTTTCCACCACACAGAGCTGGGCGGCGTTGCGCTTTGGCGAAGAGCACACCGGGCACAATTCGGTTTCGCTGAAATTGTTGCAGCGTTTGCAGCGGCGGATGGACTGCAGGGCGCCGGTGATGGCTTCGGACAATGCCCTCGCGCCCTCACGATCCCGGCCCACCAGATGAAACGCCATGCGCTGGGCGGTTTTCGGGCCCACGCCAGGCAAGGCGCACAGCGCTTTTTTCAGCCGCTCCAGAGCAATGGTTTCCAGCATGACGGCCTGCCCTACAAATTCAAGCCGGGAATATTCATGCCGCCGGTCACGCCGGCCATTTTTTCCTGCGTGGTGCTTTCCACCTTGCGCACGGCATCATTGACGGCGGCGGCTATCAGGTCTTCCAGCACTTCCTTGTCGTCTTCCATCAGACTGGGGTCGATCTTCACCCGCCGCACATCGTGGCGGCAGGTCATGTCCACTTCCACCAGACCACCGGCCGCGCTCCCCGTCACCTCGATGCTGGCCAGCTCCTCCTGCATTTTCTTCATGTTTTCCTGCATCGCCTGAGCCTGTTTCATCAGGTTGCCGATCCCGCCTCTCATAAATACCCCTATTGTTCGTTTCGTTGAATTGAGTTTTCGTCCAGTTGCGCGCCAAAACGCTGCTGGACATCTTTCACCACCGGATTGGCGCGGACTTCGTCCACCAGCGCCTGATGTTGTTCCGATTTGATTCTGTCGGCGCGCGCTCGCGGCGTCTCTTCACTGGGCGAACCAAATACCACGTCCAGCTTGATCGCCTCGCCGTAGTGCTCCGTCAATGCCGCTTCCAGTTTTTGTCTGCGATCCGCGTTGAGTACGCGCTCGTGCACCGGTTCCACCAGCAGACTGATCTCGCCAGCCTGCCGGTGTTGCAACACCGCGTTCAGGGCGATTTCGCGCAACAGGCCATTCAGCGGCAATTTGGTCACCACATCGTGCCAGTTTTCTCCGGCATTGGTGGAAGCCATGGAAGCCGCCGCTTGCGTGGGCTGCTCTGAAACTGCTGCAGTGGCGGCGGCCTGTTCAGACCCGGCGCCCGATTGAGAACCGCCTTCAGCAGCGGATCCAGGATCGGCAGCGGCCCGTGATTGATGCGCTGACTTGCGGCGACCCGGCGTCGGCGCGGGCGACCCACCCGTCTGCGCCGGCCGGAACACCAGCATACGCAGCACGATCATCTCGAAACCGGTGCGCAAATAGGGCGAATACGGCAAATCCTTCTTGCCGTTGATGGCAATCTGATAATAAAGCTGCACGTCTTCCGGGCTGATTTTCTTCGCCACGCCCGCGACCCATTCCTTGTCGAACCGGCTTTCCACCGGATAACGGCCCAGCTCCTGCACCATGGCCAACTGGTACAACAAAAAAATCAGATCATCCAGCGCCGCCTCGAAATCCACCGACATTTCGGCCATTTTCGCCACCGCGTCCATCAGCGCAGCGCTGTCACCGGACGCCAGCGCGTCCAGCACGTGTTGAATATAAGCATCGTCCACCATGCCCAGCATCTGCCGCACATCGTCCTCGACGACACGGCCGCTGCCATAGGCCAGAGCCTGATCCAGCAGGCTTAGCGCATCGCGCATGCTGCCGCGCGCGGAATCGGCAATCAGCGCCAGCGCGCCCTGGTCAAATTCCATCGACTCGGCTTCCAGCACCTTGCTTAACTGCCCGGCGATTTCCGCCTCGCTCAACGCGCGCAAATTGAACTGCAGACAACGCGACAGCACAGTCACCGGCAGTTTTTTCGGATCGGTGGTGGCGAACAGGAAAACCACATGGGCAGGCGGCTCTTCCAGAGTCTTCAACAGGGCATTGAAACTGTGCCCGGAAAGCATATGCACCTCGTCGATGAGGTAGATCTTGTAGCGGCCGCTGGCGGGAGCGTACTGCACGTTGTCGAGCAACTCGCGCGTGTCATCCACCTTGGTGCGCGAAGCCGCATCGACCTCCAGCAGGTCGACGAAACGGCCTTCATCCACAGACAGACAGGCCGAGCACTTGCCGCAAGGCTCGGCGCTGACGCCTTGTTCGCAATTCAGCGCCTTGGCGAAAATGCGCGCTATGGTGGTCTTGCCCACCCCGCGCGTGCCGGTGAACAGATAGGCATGATGCAAACGGTTCTGATCCAGCGCATGAACCAGCGCCTTGAGTATATGCTCCTGACCCACCACATCGGCGAACTGCCGGGGCCGCCATTTTCGCGCAAGCGCCTGATTACTCATTCAGAACCGTTTGATATAGAAATGGTGGCGACGTCAACCAGCGTGACTCTGTGCACCCGAAAACACTGCTGTGGCTGCTCCCTTCCGGGCCTGACCAGGTTCACAATGCTTCGTCGCCAGAGGCGCCAACCAACGCCGCCCTATGAGGGGCGCGATTATATATCAGAAATCGCCGCAGTGTATGGAAAAAGACCACGAAAAACAGCTGACGCAGGCGACCCCCCTTGACTGCAGAGAGAATATGCAACTCCCTCCGCCTTACTGGCCAGTCGTTAAGATTCATCCCTACAGACGCAGAGAACGCTACAATATTAACCCGGCAACAAAATACGCGATAACCCGTCATTGCAAGCGCAGCGCGGCAACCTCGTAACCAGCGTTCCGTGGCGTAAGAATTCTTCACTAGCGTTCGCCATGCCACGATAACCCGGCAGCATAAACTCGCCAATGTCTTTTATCGATAGATAACTGCCGCCTTGATAGGCTGATGGATCACATCGCCAGTGTCGGTTCATCCCCACGGGTGTGGGGAACGCCAGGTTTTCGTCCAGCTCTCCGGTTTCACCGGCGGTTCATCCCCACGGGTGTGGGGAACGCTCGTATGATCATCACCATGCCAGACCGGGCGGCTTGCTGGACCATACGCTGGAAGCCGTTGCAGCGGCATTATCGCTGCGGCAGGGGATTGTGTTGCCACTCCAGGAAACCGCAGAACAGGTGGCCAGGGAAGAGCAGGTCTGGACCTGGGGCGTCTTTACCGCCTCCATGCTGCACGATGCCGCCAGACCCTTGCTGGACCAGCGTATCGAGCTGTTTGACAAGCGTGGCGAATCGCTGGGCGACTGGCAACCGTGGCTGGGCGCGATGAACCATACCCGCGCCCGTTATTACCGCGTTCGTTTTCGTCTGGATCGGGAATACCGCCTGCACGAAAAAGCCGTGTTGCTGATTGCCAACCAGATATTGCCAATGAAGGGTCTGGCCTGGCTGGCGGACCACCCCGTGCTGTTTGGCTACTGGATAGCAACCGTCAGCGGGGATTGGGAACACGCCGGGCCGCTGGGTGAAATCGCCCGCAAAGGCGATCAAACCTCGGTCGCTGCGGATATCGGATCGGGGCAAGCCCAGTTACAGTCGTTTCTGCACGGCGCAACCGGAAAGCCGCTGCACCGCCGCTTGTTGCTGGCTTTGCGAGCATTGCTCAAAACCGGCGACTTGCCGATTAACCAGCCCGGCGCCGCCGGATGGCTGATCGGCAAGGATTTGTGGCTCATGAGCAAGCGGGTAGTGGACGCCATGCGCGAAGCCGCTGGTGACGGCGTGCCGGAAAGCAATATCCGCGTGTTCGAGATATTGCAACAGCACGGACTGATTACGCCAAACAGTGACAAGGCCATCTGGAAGGCGCGTATCAAAAGCCCCGGCTGGGAGCCGGAACAGGACTTTTCGTTGCTGAGAATGCCGGCC
>QOAV01000050.1 GCA_003972845.1 Gammaproteobacteria bacterium | reverse complement strand
CGCGCCAGCGCAGGCGTATGGGCTTGCCGCGCAGTATGGCGACTTCGTACTCGCTGTGAATACCGCAGTCGATGGGTTGGTAGTCGGTCACTCGTTTTCGAACAGGTCGATGGTCAGGGTGTCGTCGGGCAGGCCCTGAAAGAAGCGGAACACGTCGGGCGCTTGTTCGTATATCCACGGTTTGACGACTTGCTCGAAAATTTCGTCGGCCATGGGGTCGCCGCCGCCGGCCCAGAAGCGTTCGCCGCCAACCCAGATCACGGCCTGTTGTTTGGAGACGAGAAATGTCACGATGATGCCTGCGCCGCTGTGTCGCTTTGCTACCGCCAGCGGCAGGTCAGCGGCGTTGACGGTAAACACGCCGGAATACGTCATGGCGTCGGCGTCAAAACCGTCATGCTGGCTGGCAAGTTGTTGTGCTTTGTCTCGAAAGGCTTGGGCGACCATGTTGCTGTGACGTAAAAATCCGGGGAGCGGATTTAATCATTGTCGGGGGCAAGATGCATCTTTCATTTGACGGGGAATCTGGTGTGAGGGGCAGGGCGGATAAATCCGCCACTACTGCATTCATCCCTACGGGTATCGTCTCGGCACATGCGGGAACAAGCCCAGATATTTCCGCGTCCACCAGTTGCCGGTGGCCTTGCGCTGTTCTGGTGTGGTGAAATGATACTCCCAGGCGGGAACGCGCAGGTAGCGCGGGGGCCGGTCGGGAAAGGGGTTGTTTTCCAGCAGCGCCAGCACCGTGGGCGAGCCGCGCAGCAGGGCGTCCATAAAGCCGTTGAACCATTCTTTGTTCCAGTTCGCCTGAGACGGCACGAACCAGATCATCCAGTCCAGCCGTGGCTGGTGCGGAACGATGAAGCGCGGCGCGCTGGACACAGCACCGGGTTTGTAGCGGAAGGTGTAGGTTTTCCAGTCGCGGCCATCATGGGAGCCCTGGATTTCCAGCACCTGCTGTTGAACCTGCATGGTGGGGAATACGTGGTAATCCAGCCCCAGGCCGTAACTATTGGTGTAGCCGGTAATTTTCGCCAGCACCCGGGGCGCGCTCCAGTGGAAATTGGACCAGGCGAACACGGTGAGGCTGGAGACGATAATCAGCGGACTGACCAACGCCAGCAAGCCACGTTCGACAACGGGCAGGGGCGGCGGTGCTGGCTCGGGGCTGCCGGATTTGCCGAACCGGCTCAGCCAGGGCAGCCATTTCTGCAAAAAGCGGTCATCCAGCAGGAACAGGCACAGGGCGATGGTCAGCAGGTTGATGAAGTTGTGGTTGCTGCTGGCGATGATCAGGGTTTGCATGAGTATGGTTACGCCCGCGGCGAACAGGCGGAACGGGCGCGGCAGAAAAATGAAGAACGGCACGATCAGCTCGGAGAACAGTGCCAGCACGGTGCCGCCGGTGAGCATCCATTCCGGCAGATGGTGGAAATACCAGGACCCCACATGGGGTAGTGGCTGGGTCTCGAAATAATATTTCAGCGTGGTCAGGCTGGACCAGGCCTCGTCGCCGCTGGACAGCTTGGACACGCCGGACATGAAGCGCAGGCGAAACAGCAGCCAGTGAAACATGAACACCAGCAGCCGGTTGGGGCCGCTGACCAGAAAAATGCTGAGGAAACCGCTTTCCAGCAACAGCGTATCCCACTGGAAGTTCATGAAAATCTGCCCGGCATGGTAGAGCGACAGATAGAGAATGAACAGCAGGATCAGAATCGGTCGCTGGCAGCGGCCGACCAGCAACAGCAGGGACAGGAAACTGCCCAGCCAGGCGACTGTCTGCAACATCCAGTCGCTGCTGTTGAGCCAGAACAGATTGGGCATGCGCCACCAGGCGGCGGCGCCTTCGTTGTGCAGACGGTAGTCGAGCAGGTTCTGAAACGGAAGGATGCCGTCCGGCCCGGCCAGCCCGGCGATCTGCAGCGCCAGCGAGGTAAAGGCGGCGAAATAGATCAGCGCCAGGGCGCGGATGAACAGCCTGCTGGCCAGAACAAAGTCACGATCCGGCTCGAATAGCCATGCAATGAGTGCTTTCATGGTACGTATCCCTTGCGGGAGGATACACCGACAAGGGGCGAGAATAAAATGGCGGGCCCGGTTGATGCTACCGGGCATGGGACTTCAGGGTGCTACAACTGCTCCCGCGTGGCATTGAATGTCACATCCGGCCAACGCTCCTGCGCCAGTTGCAGGTTGACCGGCGAGGGCGCCAGATAGACCAGTTCACCAGCGTGGTCGATGGCGAGATTGGCTTCGTTCTTGCGCTGGAAGTCATCGAACTTTTTCGGGTCATCGCAGCTCACCCAGCGCGCGGTGCGGATGGGTACGGTGTCAAAACTGCTGTCCACCTTGTATTCGGTTTTCAGACGTGACGCCACCACGTCGAATTGCAGCATGCCCACCGCGCCCAGTATCACGTCGTTGGAAATCAGCGGGCGGAAAACCTGGGTTGCGCCTTCTTCGCAGAGCTGATCGAGGCCCTTGTTCAGCGCCTTGGCCTTGAGCGGGTCGCGCAGATTGACGCGGCGAAAGATCTCCGGCGCAAAGTTGGGAATGCCGGTGAATTTCAGGTTTTCGCCCTCGGTCATGGTATCCCCAATTCTTATGGTGCCGTGGTTGTGCAGGCCGATGATGTCGCCGGGGAAAGCTTGATCCACATGGCTGCGGTCGGCGGCCATGAAAGTCAGCGCGTCGGTTTTGATGTCCTTGCCGATGCGTACATGGCGCAGTTTCATGCCGCCTTTGTATGTGCCGGACACCACGCGCATGAAGGCGATGCGATCGCGGTGTTTGGGGTCCATGTTGGCCTGGATTTTGAACACGAAGCCGCTGAATTTCGGCTCGGTCGGCTCCACGTCGCGCTCTGCCGAGGCGTAGGCTTGCGGCATGGGCGCGTTTTCCACAAAGGAATCCAGCATTTGCGTAATGCCGAAATTCGCCAGCGCGGTGCCAAAGAACACCGGCGACAACTCGCCCGCCAGATACATTTCCTCGTCGAATTCATTGCTGGCGCCGCGCACCAGTTCGATTTCCTCGCGCAGCTCATCAGCAGTATCGCCAATGGCCTCGTCCAGCTCCGGGTTGTCCAGGCCATCGATGATGCGGCCGCTGCCGTCGTCCTTGCGCTCGTACAGGTACACCCGATCTTCGTACAAATGATAAATACCACGAAAATTCTTGCCCATGCCCACCGGCCAGGTGATCGGCGCGCACATGATATTCAGCACGGTTTCCACCTCGTCCAGCAGCTCGATGGGCTCCTTGCCTTCGCGGTCGAGCTTGTTGATGAAGGTGTAAATGGGCGTGTCGCGCAGGCGGCACACGTCCATGAGCTTGATAGTGCGCTCCTCCACGCCCTTGGCTACGTCGATAACCATCAGCGCCGAATCCACGGCGGTGAGTACGCGATAGGTATCTTCGGAAAAGTCGGCGTGGCCGGGCGTGTCCAGCAGGTTGACGATGCGCTCGTTATAGGGGAACTGCATCACCGACGAAGTCACGGAAATGCCGCGCTCCTGCTCCATCGCCATCCAGTCCGACGCCGCGAACGCGCCGGTTTTCTTGGCCTTCACCGTGCCCGCTTTCTGGATCAGGCCGCCGAACAGCAACAGCTTCTCTGTCAGCGTGGTCTTGCCCGCGTCGGGGTGGGAAATGATGGCGAAAGTGCGCCGTTTGGTGACTTCTTCCTGCAAGGGCATGGCGATGATCGTTGAGCTGAAACGGGCGCGGATTATACCTGTGCAGCGTTAGTGTGTCTCCGGGCTTTGGCGTATCATCCGCCGCACTTGAATTGGAACTATGTCATGCATTCGTTATTCCTCAAACCTGGCCGCGATAAATCTCTCAAGCGTCGTCACCCGTGGGTGTTTTCCGGCGCGGTGTCCCATGTGAAGGGTGAGCCCGGGCCTGGCGAAACCGTGCGCGTGCTGGACAGCAACGGCCAGTGTATGGGACTGGCGGCGTATTCGCCCAAGTCGCAGATCGTGGCGCGGGTGTGGTCGTTTGACTGCAATCAGTCCATCGATGAGGCGTTTTTCAGGGCGCGTTTGCAACATGCCATCGACCGCCGCCGTTCTTTGCTGGACAGTGGCGTGACCAATGCTGTGCGGCTGGTGTTTTCCGAGTCTGACGGTCTACCGGGCATCATTGTAGATCGCTACGGCGACGTGGTGGTATGCCAGTTTTTGTCCGCCGGAGCGGAGCAGTGGAAAAAGACCGTAGTTGCCGAACTGGGAAATCTGCTGGGCGATGTGGCTTTCTATGAACGATCTGATACGGCTGCGCGGGAAAAGGAGGGGCTGGAGAAAGCCGCCGGGCCGATTTCCGGCGAGATTCCCAATCTTGTCAAGTTGACAGAAAACGGCGTGCGTTTTCAGGTGGATGTGCGTAATGGCCACAAAACCGGCTTTTATCTGGACCAGCGCGACAACCGGGCTGCGGTTAGTGCGATCGCCAAAGACAAGGATGTGCTGGACTGTTTTGCTTATCAGGGTGGCTTTGGTGTGTCGGCGTTGGTCAAAGGTGCGAAGTCGGTGACCTTTGTGGAGACGTCGGACGATGCTCAGAAAACCATCAGCCGCAACCTGGCGCTGAACGAAATCGATACCGATCGTACTGAACAGATCACCGACGACGTATTCAAGCGCCTGCGGCTGTTTCGCGACCAGGACCGCGGTTTTGATCTGATCGTGCTCGACCCGCCCAAATTCGCCGAAAGCCACGCCCAGATCAACAAGGCCTCGCGCGGCTACAAGGATATCAACCGGCTGGCGCTGAAACTGCTGCGACCCGGCGGGCGGCTGTTCACTTTTTCCTGCTCAGGCCATATCAAGCCCGAGCTGTTTCAGAAAATAGTCGCCGATGGGGCGCTGGATGCGCGCCGGGATGTATGGATCGAACAACGTCTGGACCAGGCAGCCGATCATCCGGTGGCGTTGAACTACCCGGAGGCGCATTACCTCAAGGGACTGGTTTGCCGGGTGGACGAGGAGTGAGCATAACGACCTCAAGTCGCCGGGCAGGGTTTTACTGCGACCACACAGTGTAATAATTTCCTGCGCCCACGTAGCGCTTTTTCCAGTATGTTGAATCCAGACTGCTGACGCGCACGGCCTTGCCCCTGCGCGGCGCATGGATGAACTGCTTGTCGCCGAGATAGATACCCACGTGAGACACTTGTCTGGCCCGGGTTCTGAAAAATACCAGATCGCCGGGTTGCAGCTTGTCCCTTGCGACTTTCCGGCTTAGCTGGTACTGGCTGGCAGAGGTGCGGGGCAGATGCAGACGCGTTTGTTCGTGGCTGTATTTGACCAGGCCGCTGCAATCAAAGCCGCGCCGCGGATTGGCGCTGCCCCAGTAGTAGGGCTTGCCGAGCATTTGCCGGGCGCTGTGAATGACCTGCGCCCGGGCCTGAGTCTCGTACAGGTTACCCGACAAGATATAGACGCCCAGTGCGAGCGTCGCCAGTGTAATGAGTTCCGATACCAGTATCAGACTCGTTTTGATCCACGGTTTGAATTGCATAAGCCCTTTGTTGCTGGCCAATACATCCGTGCATCCGGCGCCACAATCACCCTGTTACTGATTCTGTCCCGATGATGAATCAGTATATTAGAATAATATGAAATTTATTGTGTGACAACTGCTTTCTGTTTTATGGCTGGCGCAATGTGGAGCAGGCAAAAGAATGCGGGCCAAAAACTCTGACCCGCCAAACAGGAGGAGACAACAATAACCCGTCAGAAAAAATTACCGGCGCCAGCGTAACGTTTCTTCCAGTAACGGTCGCTCAGGTTGCTGATACGCACGGTTTGCCCTTTTTCGGGAGAATGGATGAATTTGCCATTGCCCAGATAAATGCCGACATGAGAAACGCGGCGAAACCACTTCTTGAAAAATACCAGATCACCCGGCCGCAAATTCATGTCGGACACGCGATGGCGTTGCTTGTACTGCTGATAAACAGTGCGCGGAATTTCGATGCCGGAGTGCTGGTAGGCGAAATGAGTCAGGCCGCTGCAATCAAATCCGCGATCAGGATTGTCACCGCCCGATCGGTAGGGTATGCCGATGTTATCGTGCGCAGTCAGAATCACCTTGTCGCGCGCTACCCTTTCTGTGCCGTAATTCGGCAATGTCATACAGGCGGCCAGAGTAAGCAGTACACTGACGGTGGCCGAGAATAGCGCTGTTTTCATCCATTGCTTGAGCTTCATTCCCAGATCCTCCTGATTCCTGTTGGAGAGGAGTTAACACCGTATCATAATAAAATACTTTAATAAAGCTTTTTAAGTTGCTGTATTTTATATGCATGAAGCGGTTTTCTTGAAAGCGGCCGCTTTGTGATATGCTTCGCCGTCGAAATTTCCCGCACCTGCAGCGACAAACCGCCAGGGCAGAATCATCCAGGAGTTTTATTGATGGCCTACCAGCATATCAACGTGCCTGCCGACGGCGCGAAAATCACGGTCAACGACGATTACAGTCTGAACGTCCCGAACAACCCCATTGTGCCGTTCATCGAAGGTGACGGCATCGGCGCAGATATCACCCCGGTAATGCGCAAGGTGATCGACGCGGCGGTGGAAAAGGCCTACGGCGGCGACAGGAAAATCGCCTGGATGGAAATCTACGCCGGGGAAAAATCCAACAAGGTCTACGGCGAGAACACCTGGATGCCGGAAGAAACCATGGACGCCATCAAGGATTTTGCGGTGTCCATCAAGGGCCCGCTGACCACGCCTGTGGGCGGCGGCATTCGCTCGCTCAACGTCATGCTGCGGCAGGAACTGGATCTGTATGTCTGCCTGCGCCCGGTGCGTTATTACGATGGCACCCCCAGCCCGGTAAAAGAGCCGGAAAAAACCAATATGGTGATTTTCCGCGAAAACTCCGAGGACATCTACGCCGGTATCGAATGGCAGGCCGGTAGCGACGAAGTGAAAAAAGTCATCGACTTTCTGCAAAACGACATGGGCGTCAGCAAGATTCGATTCCCGGAAACTTCCGGTATCGGCATCAAGCCGGTATCCGAACACGGCACCAAGCGTCTGGTGCGCCGCGCCATCCAGTATATCATCGACAACGACCGCGACTCGCTGACCCTGGTGCACAAGGGCAACATTATGAAATTCACCGAAGGCGCATTCAAGGAATGGGGCTACGAGCTGGCCAAACAGGAGTTTGGCGCGGAGGAAATCGACGGCGGCCCGTGGTGCTCGTTCAAGAATCCCGATACCGGCAAGGAAATCATCGTCAAAGATGTCATCGCCGACGCTTTTTTACAGCAAATCCTGCTGCGCCCGGCGGAGTACGACGTCATCGCCACGCTCAACCTGAACGGTGACTATGTTTCCGATGCTCTGGCCGCACAGGTGGGTGGCATCGGTATCGCCCCCGGCGCCAACCTGTCCGACACCGTGGCCCTGTTCGAGGCCACCCACGGTACCGCGCCAAAATACGCGGGGCAGGACAAGGTCAACCCCGGATCGCTGATACTCTCTGCCGAAATGATGCTGCGTCACATGGGCTGGCTGAAAGCTGCGGACCGGATCGTCAAGGGAATGTCCGGTGCCATCAAGGCCAAAACTGTCACCTATGATTTCGAGCGTCTCATGGACGGCGCCAAACTACTCAGTTGTTCAGAGTTCGGCGACGCCATGATCTCGCATATGGACTGACGCCGTCAGTGAGAATCGACCACCTTGACCATCTGGTGCTGACCGTTGCCGATATCGACGCGACCTGCCGGTTTTACAGCGAAGCGCTGGGGATGGAGGTGGTCGAATTCGGCGAGGGCCGCAAGGCCCTGCGTTTCGGCCGGCAAAAAATCAACCTGCATGAGGTCGGCCACGAGTTCGAACCGAAATCGGCGCGGCCAACGCCCGGCTCTACTGATTTGTGTCTTATTACAACGGATTTGCTATCGGATGTGATTGTCCATCTGGAAAGCTGTTCGGTGGGTATCGAGAAAGGTCCGGTTGAACGTACCGGAGCAACGGGGCCGATCATGTCGGTGTATATCCGCGACCCTGACGGGAACCTGATCGAACTGTCAAACAGCCCGAGTCATTCGTTGGCTGGCCCGAGATAGTTTGACAATATCCTTTTCCAGGCATCCTTTTTGATAATATCCAGCATAACCCGGTTAACCGG